>CAKZMA010001009.1 GCA_937127375.1 uncultured Coleofasciculus sp.
CCCCAGCTCCCCCAGCTCCCTCATCTTCCCCAGCTCCCTCTGCTCCCTCATCTTCCCCAGCTCCCGATAACTGATAACTGATAACTGATAACTGATAACTGATAACTGCATTATTCCTCCGCTTCTGGGTGTCGAATCAACCAATCCTCACCCACACGAATGGTTAAATCGGATTCAATATCTCCTGTGGAAGAGGCTTCGACGTGACCGAGTTGCAAAACCCTTTTTAAGGTGGTTGCTGCTTTCAAATCGCCTTGTTGCACAATAATCTGAGTTTCGCGTACCTGATCGGGCCAATCCCGTATGATGTAGACATTATAGAAGTCGTTTTTCGCCAAATATCGAGCAACTTCGTGAGCTAATTGCGGGTCATCTGTGGCATTTTGAATCGCAATTCGCAACCGTTGGGGAGAACGCCGAATCTCCGATGAACTCCAGTCAAGGGTTTGCTGAAAGTATTGTTGCATAACGCGATCGCGTCCGGCAGAATCCATAATCCAATAGCTGGCAACATATTCCTCTGGATCACTGAAGCGACCGGGCAAAAGTACCATCTGAAAATCATCTTTGTCTAAATCTAAGCCAAAGCCCACCAGCGCCAGCATTTCTTCTAAACTGAGATTGGTATCAATATATTGCTGCATCACCCGAATGATTTGGGGTAAACGCGGTAGCACCTTGGGACTGAGCAACCGTTGACGCAGCGCCTTGAGTAGCGTTTGTTGGCGCTGAACTCGACCAATGTCGCCGTAGCCGTCTTTACGAAATCGAGCAAACTGTTCGGCTTGGTCTCCATTTAAGATTTGCCATCCCGGTTCTAAATCAATGTACAAATCCTGGGTTACATCCTCATACTGCATCGGATAGGGAACAAACACCTCCACTCCCCCCACCAGGTCTACCAGTTCCCGAAATGCATCCGTAGTCACCCGCACATAGCGATCAACGGGTGCATCATTCAGAGTACGGCTCACCACCCGTGCGGCTAACGCTGCACCCCCTTCCACATTGGCATCATTGATTTTGGCAAGTCCTACCTCCGGAAGTTCCACTTGGGTATCCCGAGGAATGGAAAGCATCGTCACGGACTCTTCTGTTGGGTCGAGGCGTAACAGCAACATAGTATCGCTGCGACCACTGAAAACGTCGGAGGAGTTTTTGTCATTATCGGAAACGCGGTCAATTCCCATGACCAGGATGTTGACGGGTCGGGCTAAATCATAGCGAAACGCTTGTCGCCAGGAATTTTCTTTCGCGCCCAGGACAAAATTTTGGGGCACGATTAAGGGGGACAGAGGGGTAATTAGGGCAACCGTTGCGCCCAAGGTAGCCGATACTGTAGCGGTTAAGGCAAACGCCGCACTCCACAGAAACCAGCGCATATAGCGACCACCACTGGATTTATTTGAATGATCATCGGAATGGGAATCTCCGCCATCATCAGGCGGTGGGGGAGGCGGGGAACCCCCAGTACCATTTTCAGCGACATCAGAGTCGCCGTGCGATCGCGGATAACTTTCTGGATGGGAGACTTGAAAGCCCCAGCTAGTTTGGGAACTATTCGACACGTTTTTTTACCCTCACCACACACCAACTGTTCTGGAATCGTTTGACGTTCACCGAGTCTATTGCTGGATTATAGCGTTAGCCTGCTCAATCCCCATGAATCTTTGGTTAGGAAAAATCTGCCGAGGTGGTCAAACATTCTGACTGTAGAGACGTAACCTGCTACGTCTGGAACACCACATCTCCCCCATGCTTGTGGGTAAGGCTAGGATGTAGCAGAAACTTAGAATAACATAGACAATGAGTCAATCCTTAATACCCGTAATTTTAGCTGGCGGCAAAGGTGAACGGTTTTGGCCCCTCAGCCGCAAACATCGACCCAAGCAGTTTTTAAGTTTAGATGGTAGTGGAAAGAGTCTTTTACAGACCACAGCTGACCGTCTGAGTCAATTGACAGGAGATTCAGCCAATGTTTGGGTGATCACATCGGCTCAATTAGCCGACGGTGTAAAACAACAGTTACCCCAACTCAAAAGCGAACATATATTAGCTGAACCCGAAGGGCGGGATACTGCACCTGCTGTGGCGTGGGCAACCTTAGAAATTGCGCGTCACTATGGAGAAGATGCGGTGATCGGCTTTTTTCCAGCAGACCATTGGATTGCGGATCAGCAGGCGTTTCAACAGACGATTGAGGCGGCGACTCAGTTAGCGGCGACTGAAGCGGCGATTGTCACCTTAGGAATTGCTCCCGACTACCCCTCTACAGGTTACGGTTATATTGAACAAGGAGAACCCGCCGGAACTTTTAATAATTTACCAATTTATCGGGTGGCTCGATTCACAGAAAAGCCAGACCGAGAAACAGCCGAGAAATTTCTGGCGACGGGGAAATTTAGCTGGAATGGTGGGATGTTTATTTTCCGTGCTGGTGTCGTATTAGCGGAACTAAACACTTATGCGGCTGATATTATTAATCCGTTACAACAACAGGGGATTGATGCTTATTCTAAACTACCTAAAACCAGTATTGATTATGCCTTAATGGAGAAAACCCAACTGGCTTATGTTCTCCCAGTTGCGTTTGCTTGGGATGATTTGGGAGATTGGAATGCTTTAGAACGGTTGCACAAGGGAAAGGCGGCGAATGTGGAACTGGCAACTCATGTAGGGAAAGATACCCAAGGGGCGATTCTTTATGCTAGTGATCAGGATGAGGTGATTGTGACGATTGGCTTAGAAGATGTGGTGGTTGTGCGAGATGGTGGGGTGACGTTAATTGTGAAAAAAGACCGCACCCAAGAAATTAAGCAGGTACTGAAAACCTTACAAGCGGATTCGAGATTTAGTCAGTTCCTTTAATTGAATTTGTCCTGGATTATTGCCAATCTATCCGTAGGGGAGCAAGGGCGCAAGCCTTGCTCAAGGCGTAAGTACCTGGACATAAATTCTGTCCGCTATAAAACATCGCCACCTAAATATCGGGGGTGCATGTCAACGCAAGTAGGTTGGGTTGAGGGACGAAACCCAACTTATCCGGTTAAGCTGTTCGGCATTTAAACCTTAATGTCAATAATTGCGAAAGCCTTGTAGTGCGTTTAGCGAAGCCATGCCGCAGGCTTTGCATCTTGCTCGCTACTAATACCCAATTTAAATGCATGACAGCTTAACTGTAGTATTGCGTGCTTTCCCTGACATGCTCCCAATATCGGTGGGTTACGGCGGATAGTCCATTAAAGGTTTATTGTCTGACTTTAAGTCCCGCCTAACCCACCCTACATAACGATTACTTAGCGCCAGATCCCCCT
>CAKZMA010001010.1 GCA_937127375.1 uncultured Coleofasciculus sp.
GCGTAACATCTTAATTTAACTATCTACACAACAATCACTTTAGCTTTATTATCGGGTCAAGGGGTGGCATGGGAAATGATCGGGTGCAGAACATCCATGTTTTAGCTCTTGGATCTTGCCTGAGTTGCTCTAGGGGAGCAAAGGCAAAAGCGTCAACGTCGTATTGTCTTCGTTATACTAGGCAAATTCGCTCTCTTGTAGCGCGATCGCTGTGTCGGCAGAAGTCCAACCTTCTCTGTAGCATGGTATGTAAACAGTTTTTATAAACCCAGTTTTGTTTAGTCTGCTGTTGTCTATATAGCGTTTTCAAATGATTCAAGAAAAAAAGCAACAAGCATCCTCAAAAAAACACCGTTTTCGCGATCAGCTTGATTCGTTAAAGCGTGAGGATGAAACCCTAAATAATATTCTGGCTGTTGATGTTTGGGCGTTGGCAAAAACCATGGATGAATTTTATCCCGGCTTTTGGTCAGCGTTTATGAAAAATCGAGAAAAGGCATTAAAGCGATTTATTGCCGAAGTGATTAAAAATAAACCGACTAAATCCAAACGTCCTCCTTTCCTCAGCTAGGATAAGCTGTCATGCATTTAAATTGGGTATTAGCAGCGAGCAAGATGCTCGCACTACAAGGATTTTGCCATTCTTAACATTAAGGTTTAAATGCCGAACAGCTTACCCGTTCAGTAAGTGAATCATCAACTGAAATCCTGGAAACTTATTCCTTGCTTAAGGGAAGGATAAAACAACAGCATGTTAATATTTAGTTATGGCAGATGTACTACCCAGGAAATCGGTCTATTTTCTGGGTGTACCTTTCCACGCATCTTTGATATGCCTGGGTTGAGGGAACGCCTCAACTTATATCATTGTTGGTTTGCCAATTAGAAAAATAGCGAAACTAAAGGATAGGAATTATGGACTCACAAGCCATGCAAGAGCGCATAACTGTCATTGAGAGTAAGCGAGAGTTTCTCGTCAAACTGTTGGAGGAACCGAATTTAGGTACTCTGAGAATCGATGTTAATCAAGCCCTCGAAGAACTAGACGATTTAATTGAGGAATTTAAGCGAACATTTCCTGAATCAAGCAGTAATCTTTAACCAATTATTTGGCTCGCAAAGCTACCTGTCAAAATTATTGTCTGACTTTCCTTACTCTTGTTTAAAAGTAGGCGAGCAAGATGCTCGCACTACTTTTTAAAATTGGAAGGAGTTGCTCAAATTAATAAGCATCCTGCAATTCATAGAAGTCAGGCGAGATATAATCCTTCCGCAGGGGCCAGCCCACCCAATCTTCCGGCATCAAAATCCGCTTCAGATTGGGATGTCCTTCATAGACAATGCCGAACATATCGTAGGTTTCCCGTTCTTGCCAGTCAGCACTCTTCCAAATCCAATAGACTGAGGGCATCGTGGGATTTTCTCGTGGTAGAAATACCTTCACCCGGACTTCTTCAGGTTGCTCAGCATCATCGCTGATCTTAATTAAATGGTAGAAGCTGACCAACTCTTCGCCAGGACCGACATCATAACCCCCTTGACATTGCAGGTAGTTAAACCCATAAGCATACAGAGCCGTGGCAACGGGAATCAAGACCTCTGGTTGTACCTTAATCACCTCAATTCCCAGGTGATCCGGTTCCATTAACTCGGTTTCAAACCCGTTTTCCTTCAGCCAGCCGTGGACTTCTCCTGTCTCAGCGAGTGGGGATTCTTCAGTATTTTCTTGGGTCTGTTCTTTGGACTCTTCTTCAGCCACGATTGACCTCCTGCTGTTGAGAAGACTTCAGTGCGGGGGGTACAGGCATTCCCATCGCTTCGGTTAACTCCTTCGGTGGAGTGTGGCGATTTTCAGACCGCAAGTATTGACCCGTGAGAATCTCTGGCACTACCTTCATGCTATGAGTGGTGCTGTAATAGCGGTGGGTTGGACTCAGGGCTGCCCGTTCCTGGATAGACTCATTTGCCACCTTCTTACGAAGTTTAACAATCGCATCCATGATCGCTTCTGGACGGGGAGGACAGCCGGGAATGTAAACATCCACGGGAATCAACTTATCGACACCCCGCACGGCGGTTGGTGAATCGACGCTGAACATCCCCCCAGTAATCGTACAAGCCCCCATTGCCATCGCATATTTAGGTTCCGGCATTTGCTCATACAGACGCACCAGCGCTGGTGCCATTTTCATCGTGATTGTGCCAGCAGTAATAATCAAATCCGCTTGTCGGGGACTCGAACGCGGGACTAATCCAAATCGGTCAAAGTCAAACCGAGAGCCAATCATCGCCGCAAATTCAATAAAACAGCAGGCGGTGCCATACATCATGGGCCACAGACTGGAAAGCCTAGCCCAGTTATAGAGGTCGTCTACTGTCGTCAAAATGACGTTTTCTGAGAGGTCTTGCGTGACCTGAGGACGACTGATGGGATTGAGAATTTTTTCTTTGGGTTGCGGCTTTTGGGGTGCCGCGTTTGCTGTATCTGTATTCATCCAAATATTCGCGACTGGATACCTCATCCATAGATAGTATGGGCAGTTAGAAAGCCGCGCCTCCTAGGTAAAGTACAAAAATCTCTAAACCCCTACCGCCTTGGATTTACTCGCCGACGTTCGACATATTGCCCTTGCCTGTCGCCTGGGTAGTTACTTTCCTCGTGCTTTTAACCTGTACGGATATGGGTTGTTTGATTGGGCTTGCGCCCCTCCCTTTCGGGGTAACGTTAGCTTCGCCAAAGTTATGTCTCGGTACTTTCTCCAACACACTGGCTTTTCCCTATAACCTGTTTAATGCTGGAGTTGTAGAGCTACAGACTAGCTACGCATCCGTAGGTACGAACTTTAACACTTAGACATAACGTAGTTCAAGGCAGAACTTAGACTGGTAAACATAGGCTTTTGGAAAGCCTCTTCCATGCCTAACCATGGACGGGGTAGTTTACGACCATTCTAAAGCTCCTTTGCGCCAAGCGTAAACGAGGGCAACGACGAGAATTGCAATAAAGATGAGTGCTTCGATAAACGCTAGTAGTCCTAGCTGATTGAATGCCACTGCCCAGGGATAGAGAAACACGGTCTCCACATCGAAAATCACAAAGACCAGGGCAAACATGTAGTACCGGATATTGAACTGAATCCAAGCGCCCCCAATCGGTTCCATGCCAGATTCATAAGTCGTCCGGCGTTCGGGGTCGCGGATGTTGGGTCGCAGCAGCTTAGAGGCTGCCAGTGCTAGGACGGGGACTAAACTGCTTGCCAGTAAGAACCCTAGGAAATATTCGTAGCCGCTAAGAACAAACACAATAGGTTAAGTGTCCCTAAATCTTGTCGTTATTACTTCTTTACATTCTTTTACCCATTATAAGGGTCGTGGGTTGTCTGCAAATTGAAGCCGGTCAAGTTTTTCCGAGACGATAAGATTTTCGCGATCGCAGCCCGCCCGTCACCTATAATCCCCCTGTAGGGGCGACCCGCTTGCCTCAATGAACAACAGTATCCACTCAATTAGATCGGGTCGCCCTATACTCAATTGTCAAGATAATTAGATCCCCGACTTCTTCAAGAAGTCGGGGATCTGGTCGTTATCCAGCAATTATGTCACACCAACTGGTTGTAGTCCAGATAAGCCCGAATCACCTGGCTATTGACTGACGGACAGACAATATTCGTTCCGGCTAAACCCGCTAACGTATTCTGGGAATCAAACGCCTGAGAGACTAAAGCCGCCGTTTCCAGATAGGGGCGTTGGTTTTCACCCACCCATTGAGTAAACAGGAACACCAATGGACTCAAGGCATTGTCCGGCTGGGAACTAGCCACCTCAACCAGCTTGTCTTGCCAAGTCCCATAATCCATCCACTCAATCGGATGACCGATCGCACGGATTTCATCCACCAATTGGCGTAAGGATACCATCTCCGGACTGACCAAGTGAAAGGCTTGACCGAATAACTCCGGTTGCTGGGACAGATGGATCATCGCTTGGGACACATAATCTACTGGCGTCAAACTCAGATTTAAATCCAACTCCGGCGCACTCCCCAATTGAATCAACCCTTTAATTAATCGGTCAATTAAATCCCCCTGTTGAGACGCCCCGGTTTGGCTATGTCCTGTAATCATACCCGGTCGGTAAATCGACGCCGGAATCCCCCTTGCGTGAGCTTGTTTGACTAACTTCTCACCCACCCATTTACTTTGAGCATAACCATCCGATAGGTCATCCCCTGACTCCAACTCATCCTGTTCTAAAATCACCGACATCTGAGCATAGCGCGGCGATTGAAACACATCCAGTGTCGAGACAAAGTGAACGGGTTTGACCTTGGTTTTACTGGCTAATTTGAGAATTTCCTGAGTCCCCAAGACATTAGCGGTTCGCAAGGCGCTGTAGGGATAAATTAAGTTGACAAATGCCCCATTATGATAGATACAGTCAATCTCGCGAGTTAACGCTTCATACTGCGACTCTGATAGTCCCAACCGAGGTTTCGCTAAATCGCCCAACACAGGGACAACTCGTGACTCCAACTTATCTGATGAAAGTAAATAGCGGTTGAAGCTGGCGGCAATTTTTTGCTGACCCGCCTCCAGCGTTTTGGCACGCACTAAGCAATAGACGGTAGCATTGGTATGCTGAAGTAATTCCTGCAATAAGAATGCCCCCAGAAAACCTGACGCGCCTGTGATCAAAATCTTTTCCGGTGCCGTGTCTGTCTGACGATAGGGCTTTTCTGGATAAATCGTCTCATCCAAAACCGCATCGTTGGCTAAATTCGTGACCGCGATTGTACCCGTCACCGTCGTCCCATCCTCTTCAGATTGAGACGGATCAGCCTCAGTCTTAGCGGTAATTGTTTGAGCCAGTTCCGCCACCGTAGGCGCTTCAAATAGAGCAAACAAGGGCAACTCCACCTGGAATTGTTCTCGCACTTGTGATAACAGTTGCGCCGTCAGCAGCGAATGTCCGCCTAGTTCAAAGAAGTTGTCATACACACCCACACGTTCAACATCTAATACAGTTGCCCAGATTTGCGCTAACGCCTGTTCAATGGGTGTGCGCGGTGCGGCGAAGGTATCCTGAGCTACCTGTTGTGCCTGGTTCGGGTCAGGTAACGCCTTGCGATCGACTTTACGGTTGGGTGTTAGGGGCAAACTATCCACTAACACAAAGGTCGAGGGAACCATATAAGTGGGTAGTTTATCACTCAGGAACGATCGCAACTGCGCCAGCGATAATCCTTGAGTTTTAACCATAAGCTCAATACTCTGATGGATTTGCTCCTGCTGGGTGGGTGTGGTCTCAAAAATCACCCCAGCGTTTTCCTCAACATGCCAAACTACAGTGCCTTGCAGCCACAAAGGATTTTTCACCCCTGGCAGTTGTATCCGTAACAGTAAGGATTGGTTGTTTTGCCAAAATGTTGGGGTGAGTGCCTTTAAGCTAATCCCGTTGCGGCTGAAGTTTTGCGTCGTCACTTCCACTTGTTGACCTGACTCAAATTCAGCCATACCCTTGATCTGGAGTGGAATTCGGGGTTCTGCCCGCAGATTTCCTAAGCTGCGATGGAGTTTTGCCTTCTGGCTCGTCGTGGTATCAAACTTGACGCCAACATAGTCTTCAAACTGCCAAACAATATGACCTTGCAGCCATAAGGGTGTTTCGACTCCGGGTAATTGTAATCGTAGCAATAGGCGTTGTTGATCCGTTTGCCAGGAGTTAGCCGTTGTTGCCTTTAAGCAAATCCCCTCATGGCTGATATTTTGCGTCATCACCTCAATTTTTTCACCGGACTCAAATTCCGCCAAACAATGAATGTGCAGCGGGATTCGGGGTTCTTTACGGCGTAAGTCATGAACCATCAATCCCTGGGTTTGGGCAATGTGTTTGATACTCTGACGTAAACATGTCTGTTGGCTGGAGGTGGTGTCTAGGGAAACGTCTACCCATTCCAGAGATTTTGTGGCGATGGTTCCCGTGAGTTGGAGTTCATCGGGAACGCCCGGAAACTGGCAGCGCAGCGTCAACGATTGACCGTTTCGCCAGGAGGCGGGAGCATGAAGCAAACGAATACTATTGACCGAGAAATTGCTGGTGGTTAATTCAAGGTCTGGATTTCCCTCACACGCCACCCAGCATTTTGTTTCTAAGGGAACATGTTCGACATCCAAGTCGCTAACCAGATAAGCAACCAAGCGCTTTTCGCCATTACTGTCATCACGGGCGACAACCACCGCGTCTCGGATACCGGGATGCTGGTAGAGGGCAGATTCAATCTCACCCAGTTCAATCCGGAAGCCGCGAATTTTGACTTGGTGATCCAAGCGACCTAAGCATTCGAGAGTTCCATCGGGTAAGTACCGGGCTAAGTCTCCGGTGCGATAGAGACGGGCACCCGGTTCTGAACTAAAGGGGTCGGGAATAAATCGTTCATCAGTGAGGTCAGGTCGGTTGAGATACCCTCGTGCCAAACCAACACCACCAATCAGCAATTCTCCCGGTTCTTCTACTGGGACAAATTTAATCGGGTCAGATGAGTTTTGCTCAGGATGAGCCAGATAAATTTGGGTATTGGCAATGGGGCGACCAATGGGGATGGACTTCTGTGCAGATTCTACCTTATGCACGGTTGACCAGATTGTGGTTTCCGTGGGTCCGTACATATTCCACAGGGAAGCACTGCGTTCTAGGAGTTGACGCGCCAATTCGCGAGACATGGGTTCCCCCCCACAGAGAATTTTAAGCTGGGGATTTCCCTGCCAATCAGCGGCTAATAACATCCGCCAAGTGGCGGGGGTGGCTTGCATGACGGTAGCCCCGGATTCTTGCAAAACCGGGATTAACTGAGTTGCATCGGCGGCGACATCTCGCGTTACTAAGACAATATCAGCGCCAACCATTAAGGGTAAATACAGTTCCAATCCGGCAATGTCGAAGCAGATAGTGGTGACAGCCAGCAGGGTGTCATCGGCGGTGAGTCCAGGGGCGACACTCATGGAGGTGAGGAAATTTACCAGCCCACGATGCAAAACTTGAACGCCTTTGGGTTTACCCGTTGAGCCGGAGGTATAGATGGTGTAGGCTAAATTGTCGGGCGTGACGTCACTGTCTAAATTCTCTGGACTATGTTGGGCAATTGCCTGTTGATCTGTATCCAGGCAAACCACTTGGGCTTGGGTGTCGGGTAACCGGGTGAGTTGGTCTTGTTCAGTGACGATGACAGGGACTTGGGAATCCTCAATCATCAACGCTAATCGTTCTTGAGGATAGGCGGGATCAAGGGGAACATAAGCACCTCCAGCTTTGAGAATTCCCAGTAAACCAACCACCATATCTAGCGATCGCTCTAGACATATCCCCACCAGTACATCGGGTCTTACTTGTAGCGTTTGTAAGTAGTGAGCAACCTGATTGGCGCGGCGGTTCAACTCCCGGTAGGTTAGGGTTTGCCCGTCAAACCGTATCGCGATTTTGTCCGGTGTGCGACGCTCTGCTTGTTCAATTAACTGATGAATACATTGATCAGCGGGATAGTAGGTTTGGGTTTGATTTAACTGTTCAAGTCGCTGCTGTAATTCACGTTTTTGGTTGGGTTCAGGAATACCGTGGAGTTGCTCAATTTCTAATGATGATTGAAATGAACGATTCATCATATTTTTCCCTTGGAACAGGTTTACAGTGGTCTTTTTTCGGTTTAAATCGGTGATTTGCCACTAAAAATATAGCTATTCGCTATTTTTTTAGCTGAGACAGGGGGCATTTTTTTTAGTGTCACCTACTTATTCCCTTTTAACAAACTAAATTCAGCAATTTGGTTAAGCAATAAATTTAAGAATTATTGCTCAAAGTTACGTTGAGTCCGATATAGAACCTTTGATACTCAAGGGGGATAAAACTCTAGTCAGAAACCCAATCAATATGGCTTTCGGTATGAAAGTAGCTATTTTTTGCCCGTTACTCTCAAAATTAGATAGGATTAGAAAACTCTCAAAAAATTAA
>CAKZMA010001011.1 GCA_937127375.1 uncultured Coleofasciculus sp.
GGTTGATGGGTTACCGCCTGGTGCGTTCCTCCCGACATCCTCTGATTCGCAAACCAGCGAGGAAATAGCAGATGCGCTAGAGCGACTAGCTCAAAAAGTACGGCGTCGAGTTAAAGAAAAATCCCCTAATACCAGTGAATCCACTAATTCGGAGCTACAAAAAGCACTTGTAATAACAAAATGTCAATAACTTACGGTAGACATAGTTGAACCTAAACCCTTACACAGTCTAGGTTTGGGAGTTAGCAATAATTTTACTACTAAAGCAAAATGGTATCACTGTGTTGTGCCAGTTCGTTTAATGACTCAACGCTCGTTCGAGGTTTTATCCAAAATGGCTGTGAACCATTATTTCTTACAAAATGTCCAGTGTGCCAGTTAAAAGGGCGGAATCCGGGTTGAGCTAAGCTGTAGCTCTAATGAGCTACTAAGTAGTCATCACTGAGAGTGCCAATTTCACGTCAGTTAGGCTAAACGCGAAACGAAGCAGGAACCGAGTAAGGAGAGTGTGATGGCGAAAGAACGGATGCGGGATCTTGTGGTGCTGTTACCTGGAGTAATGGGTAGTGTTCTACAGAAAGATGGGAAGGATATATGGACTACTGGTCGGGCTACCAGAGCTGCATTGACTGGCTTAGGTTCTTCGTCGTTGCAGCAACTTAAGCTGGAGGAAGATGACCCTGATGTTGATGATTTGGAGGATGGAATCCAGGCAAATTCTTTGATTACAGTTCCTCATTTAATTGCAGGGCTGACCAAAATTGACGATTATTCAGCGCTCTCACGTCTGATTACTGATAACTTTAATGTAATTAAAGCAAATGCGGATGACGACCGTCCGGCGAATTTTTTCGAGTTTCCCTACGACTGGCGTCGTGATTGCCGGGTTAACGCTCGGTTATTAAAAAAGCTGATTGACCGACGGTTACCGCAGTGGCGAGAATACAGTGGTGCTAAAGACGCGAAAGTAATCCTACTAGCACATAGTATGGGAGGCTTAATTTCCCGTTATTATTTGGAAGTGTTAGAGGGGTGGCGCGACTGCCGAACTCTAGTAAGTTTTGGCACTCCCTATCGGGGTGCGGTTGACGCGGTAAACTACCTGGCAAATGGATACAAACAACTATTTGTCGAGTTAACTGAAGTGGTGCGTTCGTTTACCTCCATCTATCAGCTACTGCCAATCTACGAGATGGTTAACGTTGCTGGCAAGTACCAGCGAGTAGCGGAGACAGACGGTATCCCCAATGTGGTGAAAGAGCGAGCAGAACAGGCTTTAGCATTCCATCGAGAGATTGAAACTGCTGTAAACGAACACCGGAAGGATGAACAGTACCGAGAGTCAGGATACAAAACGATACCAGTGGTCGGTACTAGGCAGGATACTCTCCAATCCGCTGAGCTATCTGATGGAAAACTTACAGTTAACCAGGAACTACCAGCATGGATCGATGATCCTCTTTTGGGAGAAGGAGATGGAACCGTACCTCGCTTATCAGCGATTCCAATTGAACTCTCTGACGAGTATCGAGAAACCTTCATTGCAGAGCGGCATAGCTCTTTGCAGAAAAGCTTACCAGTATTAAACGATTTACGCGATCGCCTCAAGCAGATGCAAATCTCATCAAACTTGAAGGCAATTCGCGGTCCCGAACCTAGTAAGGAAGCGGCAGAACGGGCAGCTATTAGTCTTAATCTCGATGACCTATATGTAGCGAGTGAACCCGTTGAGCTACGTGCTAAACGTCTGAATTTGAGCGCAGACCCTGGAGTGCTCATAGCAAACATCACCCCTGTTAGTGGGGATGGAAAGCTGCTCAAGCTTGAGTTTCAAGAACAGGAACAGCAGTGGGTGCTAGCTCTCAATAATTTGGCTCCGGGGCTATATCGTCTAGAAGTACGGACTCGCAAAGCTGGTCCCTCAGCACCAACGCCCGTACACGACCTATTTGAAGTAGTTGGGTGAGCTTTACTCTAAGAGGGCGTAATGGATTGGCAATGGTCGAGAGCTAACCCTAAAGATCTAGTCCGATACGTTAACAGGAATGCAGCTAACTTAGTCAGGTTGGCTGAGAATCGATACGATTTGACTCAAAAGTCTGAGGGGCGTCGCCAGTTGATTGAAGCAATCTACAATGCTTTAGTCAATCGAGAGAAAAAAGTGCGCTACGCCCTAGAACCATATCATCCCTCAAAAGCTATCCAGCCAATTCGTACCTCACCTGAAGTTTTGGATACTCCTGGTGTGGGAACTTGTCTTGATCTGGCAATTCTCTTCTGTGGACTGTGTTTAGGGAACGAGTTGCTACCACTTTTAATTGTGCTTGAGAACCATGCCCTAGTAGCTGTGTCGCTAACTCACGGTCTACAGGGGTGGGACGCTCCAGATCGACGGGAAACAGAACTTTTCAGAAATGAGGAACCGCTTACTGATATTGAGCAGTTGCGCGAACTGATTGATTCTGATATCTACCTCGCTCTCGAATGTACTGGCTTTGCTCAGAGTGAGAGCTTGTCTAAGTCAGAGACTGATGGCGCTGGTCGAATTAACGGGTTATTGCCGTTTGATCGAGCAGTTGCTGCTGGTCGCGAACAACTTGACCGACCAGACCGACCTTTGCGATATGCCTTCGATATTGCCATAGCACACTACGGTTGGAGAATCGAACCGCTTGAGTTTCCTAAGACAGATATTCGCTATATCCCAGAAATTGATGAAGTTACGTCCCCGAATTCTACAGCCAGTCGGGATGTAGAGGTAATCTCACCTCCGCCGTCTCCTCCAACCCTCTCAACCTTTGAGTTTGAGGTGCTGACTGTGAATGCTCAGGGGCAAGAAATTAGACGTTGCTCTAAACAGGCACAGTACTTCATAGAAAGTTTGGGCGGTGCAGTTGAGCTGGAAATGGTTTCCATCCCAGGCGGCAAATTTCAGATGGGAGCACCTAAAGAGGAGGAAGCATCCCAAGAGGATGAACGTCCTCAACATTTAGTTGCTGTAAAACCTTTCTTTATGGGCAGGTATCCCATCACTCAGGCGCAGTGGAGAGCGATCGCAACCCTGCCGGAAATCAAACGCGAACTTAACCCTGACCCATCCTGTTTTAAGGGGGATAACTTACCTGTTGAACGAGTTTCCTGGTATGAAGCAATGGAGTTTTGTGAGCGACTGTCGAAGAAAACAGGAAGAGAGTACCGATTACCTAGTGAAGCTGAATGGGAATATGCTTGCCGCGCCAGAACATCAACTCCATTCCATTATGGTGCAACAATTACAACAAATTTAGTAAATTATTGTGGACAAGATCGGAAAAGAAGAGGTCGTTTTTTCAAAGGAACTTATGCTCGTGAATCCAATGGAGTTTTTCAAAAAGAGACAACCCAGGTTGGTAATTTTCCAGCTAATGCTTTTGGATTACACGATATGCATGGCAATGTCCGGGAATGGTGTGCTGACTATCGGCACGAAGACTATCAAGGCGCACCATCTGATGGTAGCGTATGGCTGACTAATGGAGATGAAGCATATCGAATATTGCGAGGTGGTTTGTGGAACTCTCCTCCTAGTATCTGTCGTTCTGCATGTCGTTCCCTTGATAACCCAAGCAACAGCAACAATCAGATTGGCTTTCGAGTTGTCTGCTCTTTTGCCTAAAGCTCTTCTGTTACTTTAGGGGCTATGGGTGAGAGCCAAGTATTTATGTATGAGGCTTTTGAGTATTTTTCACACAAAGGCTCTGCCCATATTTAAAAGGACTCTTGAATGAATCCATCAATATTTTCCTTTAGTAAGGAAATAGTTGAATAATCAGAAAGACATACACTAGTTTCTCGACGTATTTGAAACGCTGGATCAACTAATGATTTATTACAGAAATCGCGATACTGATGAGAGAGCCAATTCCAGCTTCCTACTACGGCAAATTTATTATCCCAAAACAAGATTCTTTGATTTGTTCCACCACTACGCGAACGGAGTAGGCGAGAACCTAATACATCTTTAAGTTTTTTCTCAGCTTCAACATCATTATCATCATTGTTGGCATCATTTCCATTCTCATGACTAAGATATCCATAAATGACTGTTACATTAACACCTCTTTCTACGGCTGAAACAATACTATCAGCAAACTTTTTTGGTTCATCACCTCGAATCCAGGGTGTAACTATTATGAGTTCCTGTTCTACTTCCTGAATCGCTCTACTGAAATAATCCAAATGCTCACAATCACACACTAGAGAACTGCTAGAGGATTGGTAAGGATTCTTTATTTCAGGTTTATACTCTAAAATATATCCATACTCTCGGATATGCTCAACAAGCTGTCGGGTATAGCTTCCTGCTTTTTCTAGCCTATAAAGATTACCCATCAAAATAAAAAGTTCTTTGGCTCTAGATACAGCGACATTTAGAAGATTTGGTCGTCTGTTAATCCAATTAACATTATCTTGTGTTCTACAGATCTTTGTAGACAAGATAATTACTTTCTTCTCAGACCCTTGAAAAGTGTGAATGGTTCCAATCGATTTTTTATCTAACCCAGGAAATTGCTTGGGTAAACGCTGTCTCAATGCATCAGCTTGAGCGCGAAAAGCTGAAATCACACCGATATCTTCTAGTGAGTAACCTTTCTTACACAAATGCTGGATTAAATCACATATTGCATCGACCTCTTCTTCATTTACATTACCCTTGATGTTTCCCTCAACATGGTAAGCAATTAAGTTTGATTCCAATAATGGAGTAACTGGTTCAGACTTAACCTCCAATCCATAGTTAGCGATTTTATTGCAATATTGTATGATGCTATGCTGACAGCGATAATGCTCAATCAAACAAATTTCTTGACCTTTATCGTTGTCCTCTCCGCTTGCTCCAGCGGCGCGATGATAGGAAGTTGCGCTATATTCTTCCTCTGGACTGTAACGATGGTAATCAATATCAGTTAATCCTCTGTCGAGAAATGCTGTTTGACGGTAGTTATCGCGTCTCTGGTCACTTAGAGAGATTATAGGCTCAATTTGTAAAGGGTCTCCAACAATAATAGCTTTGCGCGATCGCACCAGTAAGGGAAATGTCTGATGCAGCGGAATCATTCCGGCTTCGTCTACGATTGTGCGGTCAACACATTCCTCAACCCACGGCAGCATATTTCGTATTGAAAGCAATGCACCCGTGACAACAGGAAACATTAAACTCAAAGATTTAATATGCTCATCTAACTTTTCTGCCATCCTATATCTAGCTTTCCAATTTCCAGAGAGAAAGCTTGAATACAGTTCTAAACTGGATTTTACGCGGTCTTTATGGTGGAGAGCTTGCTGAGTGATAAATTCTTGTGATAGCTGAAATAGCTCCTGATGCTTGTCATGAAAATTTTGATGAAAGGAAGCGTAAAAATCTTCTAGTGGAGTTTCTAACTTACGTTCTATATCGGTTATATCCGAGAATAAATCATATTTTTCTTGCTCTGTATTCCTTAAATTATTATCAATTTCTTGTAATCTTACTTGTATATTTATTAGCTCATTGGCTCTATTTAATCGTTCTCTAACTAACCGTGCTTGTTGAATTAAATCAATCCTATTTCTGGGATTTGCTACAGGAAAAGGAGTATTGAAAGTGTTTTCGATTGCTGACTGACAAGCTAAAGCTGCCTTGTCTATAATCTGTTTTTCTGTTTTCCTAGTCAGCCAGTGCCATAAACGAATCCACCAGGGTAATGTTCCTTCAGGTAACTGTCGTTCCGCATTATCAAAGTGCAAGTTTATTTTTCGATAAGCATTTATTGGAAGTTGCTCATACTCTGCTAATTCATTCGCTCGTCCCTGAAAGTTGTTTCTAGCGGCTATCGCTTCGTCTAAGCTATGTCGAAGTGTAGGTATTTTATCTAGAAGATGAGGCAGTTTTTCTTCATCTAAAGCTCTTTGCCGACGTAATTCTAAATAATTAGATTCCTCAGCTAATAGCTCATCTTTAATCCGTATTATTTGCTGCTGTATAAAGTTGATTTTGTTCTCATCACAATCATTTATATTAATATAATTTATGGCTTGCTGTAGCTGCTCTATAGCACCTCCTGCTGAGTTAATATTAGTTCTATTTCCCCCTTTTAGATAGAAAAAAATATTTATTTCTGATTCTTCATGCAACGATTCATTTAGCTTTTCAATTACATTGTCAACAGCTTTATTATTGGTGCTACTAACAACTGTTAGATTGTTGATATCCTTACCTGCTTCAATTAAGCTGAGTGCGCGTTTGACTACCTGTTGAGCAATAAGATGAAGGATAAGGGTTGTTTTCCCAGAACCTGGTGGTCCTTGCACAGCCGTTACTGGTTCTGTTTGAGCGTGTTTTAGTGCTGTTAATTGCGAGTGAGTTGGTGCGTGGGTTGGGAAAGCACCCATGTAAGTAACTTCGCGTTTTGGCGGCTGAGGTATACCGAACAAGTATTCATAAGCTGGATGTCCTTCTGACCACTTTTTCGAGCCTGACTTGATATCTTTCAGGTCTTGCTTGAGATTCCCAGAAAATCTGCCTCCCGTAAACTCAAACAAGTACGGCTGCCTCTGAATTTGGCAGCGAAAGTGAGGTATGATAACCTGCCGCATCCACTCTTCATAAGTTTGAAACTCTTGCACAAAGGTTGTTTCGAGGAACCGTCGTAACCCATCTTGGGTAATCAATCGCTCTCGCTGTTCATCATCCAGTCTAAGGAAGGTGGCTAAGTTATCTCCTGCTTCCGTAAGCTTCAGGTCATCTAAATTCCACCCATCTTCTTGGTACTCTCCTTTGAGAATGGATGTAACATCCATGCTAAATAGAGGACAAAGATAAGATTTTCTGTTGTCTACATCAAAAATTTGCGGAAAGGACAAAGCCCATACCGCCTCCTGTTGACCTTGTTTTCCGTTGTTAACTTTTTGTTGCAGTTCTGAAAAGGTAGCTGGCTCAATTAATATATGGTCGCGTACTAGCTTTACACCACGCTGTTTTACTGTATTCTGATTTGCTGTTTCAATCCTGGCGCTACTGTAGTCATCCAAAGCAATGTAATCGAACCATGCGTTGAGAATCGCGTCTACCTTCCTAGCTTCGTTCAACATCCTCTCCAGGCGACCCTGTATACATTACTATCCTTTCTAGCATCTTCTAATTCCAATAGCCCAAAACTGGGAGCGATCGCGTGGCAGTACTTGACCCCGATAGATGCGAAATATAGCATTTAATGAGATACTTTATTAAATGCTTTATTAAATCCGATGGGAACCAAGATTAATCTTGAGAATATTCAAACCCTGACTGACTTTAAGCGAAACGCCAAAGAGTATGTAGAACGGGTCAAAGCGACAAAATCGCCCCTGGTGCTGACGGTGAACGGGAAAGCTGAGGTGGTGGTGCAAGAAGCACGAGCGTTTCAGGAGCTTCTCGATCAGTTGGAGCATCTTGAAGAGGAAGTTCACCAGCTTAAGCTTGAAACATTGCGACGTGAGATTGGTATCGGCATAGAGCAGCTTGAGAACGGTCAGTACACCGAACACGATGAGAAGTCTCTGGAAGCCTTTTTTGACGGAATTAAGGGGAGGGGACGGAAGAACTTGGCTCAAAAGAGTAGTCTATGAGCCGATTGAAGCTTTCTGACCAGGCAGCGCAGGATATTGAGGATATCTGGAACTACATTGCTCAAGAAAACCCACAGGCTGCTGATAATATCCTTGATAAGCTCCGAGAACGGTTTTTCCTATTGACCAAGTTTCCAGAGCTGGGACGAGTGCGTCCTGACTTAGCTCCTTCTGTGCGGGGGTTACCTGTGGGTAACTACATTATTTTCTACCGTTCTCTAGAGCAGGGGATTGAGATTGTGCGTGTGCTTCGCGGTTCGCGAGACTTAAGACGAATTTTTCAAGTGGCAGAAGATACGGAAACAGAAGAGACAGAGTGAGCTTCAGGATTATCATCCTTCCCAATGCTGCTCTGCCAGATTCATTCCTCTC
>CAKZMA010001012.1 GCA_937127375.1 uncultured Coleofasciculus sp.
ACTAACCCGATTTGATCATGAATGTTCTGCATTTAAGTACGTCTGACTTGGATGGTGGTGCAGCGCGGGGGGCTTACCAAATCCACAAAGCGCTGCAACGGATTGGTGTTAATTCGCAAATGCTGGTTGCCCATAAGTTGAGCGCTGATCCGACGGTGATTGGTCCTAAAGATCGGGGAATTGATAAAATATTAAGTGGCGTTCGTCCCGCTCTAGAACGGTTTTATATTAATAAGTATAAACAGAAAAAAACTTATGTTTTTTCTCCGGCTATTTTCCCGAATAATATTGCTCCACAAGTCAGAGAAATCAATCCGGATATTATCAATATTCACTGGATTTGTCGAGGATTTTTGACTCCAGAAAGTCTGGGGAACTTAAATAAACCATTGGTTTGGACATTGAGAGACATGTGGGCGTTTACCGGGGGATGTCATTACGCCGGGGATTGCCAGGGTTATACAGAACGTTGTGGGGCTTGTCCGCTATTAGGCTCGGACAATAACCATGATATTTCTCGAAAACTCTGGCAAAGAAAACAGAAGTCTTGGCAGAATTTAAACTTAACCCTAGTTCCTGTCAGTCATTGGGTAGCCGACTGTGCCAAACAGAGTCGTTTGTTTAAAGATTGTCGCCAACAGGTTATTCATAGCACCTTTGATACCTCGACGTTTAAGCCTCGCTCCAAAACCGTGGCGCGAGAAATGTTAGAATTACCGGACAAGGCTAAAATAATTTTGTTTGGCGCCATCGATGCGACCTCAGATTCACGCAAGGGATTTCACTATCTAAGGTCAGCTCTGAAAAGGTTAGCGGAAAGTGAGATGGCGGAATCAATCCAGTTAGTTATATTTGGAGCCTCTTCCCCCCGAAATCTACCGGATTTGGGGATAAAAACGACCTACTTAGGGAAGTTATTTGATGACTTGACTCTTTCTCTGGTTTATACCGCTGCTGACGTCACCATTGTCCCATCTACTCAAGATGCTTGTCCGAAAACGGCGATGGAATCCTTGGCTTGTGGAACACCAGTGGTTTGCTTTGATTCCACGGGGTTAAAGGATATCGTTGATCATCAGGAAACGGGGTATCGAGCAACTTGTTTTCAGGCTGAAGATTTGACACAAGGAATTAGGTGGGTTTTAGCCGATGAAGATCGTTGGTACGCTTTGTCTAAGCAAGCCCGAATCAAAGTTGAGCGTGAGTTTGATTCAGAACGTCAAGCGAGGGCTTATTTGAATCTGTATCAGGAGGTTTTAGAAAGGTCTAATCTATCGGCGTAATTGGGGGAAATGAAGTTACAATCGCTCGTTTATATATCAACTGGGAATTTGCCGTCAAAAGCCGCGCATTCTATACAGATTGCCAAGATGGCGCAAGCGTTTGCCCAGAAGATTGATCAGTTTGAATTGGTTACCTGTGGGGATATTTTATCGGCGCTAAAGGGGATGGATGCCGAGTTTCAAACCTGGTATGGCTTGACGGAGCCCTTTAAAGTAGTACGTTTACCTCTGCATCTGCGGGTGGAGTATCCGTTCCCTAATGATTATGAAGGGCGGGGGTTTCCTAAGTTGGCGTTACTTTATGCTTGCCTTAAATCCCCATCATTGGTGTATACTCGCTCACCGATGGTTGTTTATTTGTCCCTGGAAGCGGGCTTGCCGATTCTTTGGGAATGGCATGAAATGATTGATAAAAACTCTCCATTTCAGCGTTTTCTCCGGGACAAAAATCTGCTGGGTATGGTGACGACACTCCCGCAAATCGCGGAGAGTTATTTGCAACAGGGGCTGGCGGCGGACAAGATCCTCGTGGCGGCCAATGCGGTTGATTTTAGTAATTTTATCCCCAAACAAGCTCAGGAGGTGGCTCGGCACAGGCTCTGTTTACCTTTAGAGAAAAAAATTATTGTTTATTCGGGTCATTTGTATGAGTATAAAGGAATTCCTACGATTTTAGAGACAGCCCAACGTTTGCCGGATTGTGAATGGGTGTTGGTCGGTGGATGCGACAGCGATATCCAGACGGTGCAGAAAAATTGTGGTGAACGGGGGTTAAACAATGTGCGCGTGGTGGGTTATGTGCGACAATCGGAGTTAGCGTCCTATTTGTATGCTGCCGATGTGCTAATTCTGCCGACCAGTCAATATTGGCAGTCGGCTCCAGCCACTTGTCCCTTGAAACTTTTTGATTATATGGCTGTGGAAAAACCCATTGTTGCCTCAGCCTTACCCACAATTATGACCGTATTGCGCGATCGCGACAATGCCCTTTTGGCTGAACCCGATAATCCGGTGGCGTTTGAGCAGGCGATTGTGACTCTGTTGGAGCATCCATCCCTAGCCCGTGCGATCGCACAACAAGCCTACCACGATGTCCGGCATTTAACTTGGGAGAATCGGGCAGAGCAAGTGCTACAATTTGCCCAGAAGCGACGGGAGGCAATGGCTTTGCCGTCTGGGAATCGCTGGGGAAATCTGAGTCGGTATATTCAGCGAATGTCCACGTTTTATCAGAAGGGTTAGCCGCAAATCTGGTCATAGATGGCTTCTAAGGTGGTGGTATTGCGCTTGACATTGAAATCTTGCTCCACCCGTTGGCGCCCCGCGATCGCGAATTTTTCCCGTAGGTCGGGATTTTCGGCTAAGGTAAGAATATGCTGTGCGATCGCTTGCCAGTCGCCCTCATCGGCGAGAAGCCCGGTTTGGTTATGCAAAACGGCTTCTTGCATCCCCCCATGGAATGAAGCAATCACCGGTAATCTCATGGCTTGGGCTTCCAGGGTCACCACACAAAGCCCTTCTGAGTTACCATTGTCAGCGGTGATACTCGGCGCACTGAGTAACAGCGCTCGATTCATCCAGGATTGGATGACTTCTGGCGGTTGCGCCCCCAGGAAACGGTAACGCTTTAATGAGGCGGCGGCTTGCTGTTCCAAATCCGGGCGGAGTTTGCCATCCCCGATGACGACTAATTCTAACTCGGGCTTGATGGCTTGGACGTTAGCCATTGCCTGAATCAGATAGTTACAGCCTTTTTTACTCACCAGTCGTCCCACGAATAGAACCACCGGCTCTCGGGGTCGAGTCAAATCGGGTTTAAACTGGTCGGGGTCTATCCCTAGATAGATTACCTTAATTTTATCCTCCGGGCAACCATTTTCAATCAGCTTGGCGCGAATAAAGTCAGAAATAGCAATACAGCAATCGACTTGTTTAAATAAAGTTTGGCGTTGCCACAGATAAAACCGATACCAAAAATCATACTGTTCTCGGCTATCCCCAAGGCTTGGTTGATTAACGGTAATATCATATCCATAAAACGTCACCAGTAGGGGTAACTTGAGCCGCCGTTTGAGAATCAGCGCCCGTACCCCATCAAAGCCAAAATGAGCATGAATCAGGGAAGCCGACAGGGAGTGCAAGCGCTCAAACCAGTGGGGATAGCCTAAGCCGGTTAAGAAAAATAACTGCTTGCGTCTGGGGGTAAACTTTTCAACTTCACTCAGGACTAAGGTTTGCTCAGAGGGTAAAGGATATCCCTTGTGGCGACATCGAGTCGTACCCACATAGACTCCTGTGTAGACGGAAAAGTTTTCGACTTGCGCCGGAATAAAGGTTTCGGAATAGGGCAGGAGTTCGTCTCGATAAATAATGACTCGTTTTTCCATTCTGATTAGACTTTCAGACGTTTGCATCAATCCTAGCCCAACGCCATTGCTCCCCCTTCACCCCCACACCGCCTCTACCTCAGGGTAGAATAAAAGCAGCAGATGGAGATAATTCCAGGCTTTGGGGATTTTCCTCTGGAGTGATATGTTTTGGGAAAAAAACGGGTAGCCTAGAAATAGATTGCCCTAACCTCAGTCACTGACCGGAGACTCTCAACCGAGTCGAGGTGAGCTGAAAAAAGGGAACGATCAGGGATATGCACAAACCTTCAGGCAATAGTCTAACTTACTAGTCTAACTTACGGCAGTCGTCTAGGTGACTCCGGAAAAGAGATAAATGGGATAGACACCAGTCTGATTCGCACAAATCCTGTCCTTCGAGCCAATCATGAGTCGAGCAGGAAAGGCTAATTCAACACAGGGGGTAATCAGTAGCTTGGAGTTGAGTTTGAGATTCATTCGGGGTTCTTGTTCGTTTCCAGCCAACGTTTGACGGAAAATCGCCATGTCAACTCTCAAAAAATTCGCCAACCTTGTCCAGCAAGTGAATCGACGGATTGGACAGATCCTCAGGAGCATGACCAAACGGTTGATGCAATGGCTGTTGCGGGACATCATGCATCTGAGTAGACACCAAGTTCAGAGGGGACAAGCCGGATTTATCTTGCCCACTGTGACAATGGTTATCTTAGTGGTGACACTATTGGTAACGGCGATTGTTTTCCGCTCATTTGACCGGGCGAAAAACGCCAGTAATGTAAGAATAGACCAAGCGGTTCTGGCGGCGGCGACTCCAGCCATTGAACGGGCAAAAACGAAACTAGATATTTTATTCGATGACCCACGATTACCCCGGGCGACACCGTCGGATGATGCTCTCTACAACCTGCTGGCTAACGTTCCGGATAAATTTACCTTTGATGATGAAACCCAATTAAAGCTAGCTTATGATTTAGATGAGTCCGGCACAATTGAAGAAGCTACTAGCCAGCTTGAGCAGCGGGAGACGGTCAAAACCGCATGGCGATTCCCCGTAGATACCAATGGCAATGGTACGTATGATAGCTTCACCCTATACGGCATCCTGTTTCGCAGTCCCACACGAAACACCAGCGGTGCATTTGATCGAGCCAGAAGTCCTCTAGATGCTAGGACTCCACCGATGGATGATGGGTCAGCATCCGGGTTCTGTGAAGCGGCGTTGACCACGAGTGCTAAGTTGGTGTCGGAGGGGGGCTGGTTTAAACAGGGGAGCAAGCTGAAGAAGAGTTTTTATGTTTACACGGTGACAGTACCGATTACCAATAAGGATGCTTTAGGTCTGACTGGAAACTACGAAAACTATCCAGGAGGGCGCCCAGGATTTACGGCTTTAGAGTATCAACAGGATCGGGCTCGCATCCCCCTATCGAATAACGCGGTTGTGTTTGAAGATGACTTGGAGTTTGTGACCGGTTCAAACAAGCTCTATATGAATGGCAGTATTATTACCAACGGTAATCTGTTTATTTCATCGACGAAAGCCAATGACGTGGTTCAACTTTACCAAGTCAGTGCGCCGAAGTCGTGCTTTTATCAAGAAGAAAATAGTAAGGTCTTAGTCGGGGGTCATCTGGTGAACTCCCCGCCGATATCGAATGAAAGTTATACGGTTCCTGTCCATTTATTCATAGAAGGAGCAGAACCGGCTCAGGGTCAAAAAGTTAAAACAGCCAATCAATCCCCGCCAACGAGTGAATCGCCATTAAAGGTTCTCTACAATAGTCAAGCCTATACGAAACGCATTACTCACTTGGTCGATACGTGGATGGGGACTCATTCCACTCACGTCAATTCTGTTGATCCCCTAGAGGTTCAAGAACAAGTCACTGATTCCAGCGTCTCCGTGGCGAATCAAGAAAAGGTACGTAGACAAGCCTTGACCGCCTACTTTGAAGATCGGGTGCGGCGTGTACCCTTTGATGAAGTGGAATTGGGTGATGCAGATACGATGCTAAACCCGGTAGGAACAGGTGAGTCACTGCGACCCCCGAAAGCTTGGATGTTTCCCTATGACCCCAGCGATGGTAAAAGTGAAGGCAGCTACGCCAAAATTGCACTGAATATTGCTAGTGGTAAAGTTAAACCCCCAGCAACCGAACCGGAGACGTTAGAAGAAGACTCGCGGGAAAACGAAATTGGCGATCGCGCTTTGGTGGGTAATGGTTTACCGAATAAGTGGTATCAGCTTGATAACTATGCCAACTACGATACTGACAACACAGGGATCTGGGTCAGTAGCGGAGAAGATCAACCGATTGTCGGTACAACTTGGGACATAGATGATACTGCTCCAACTGACTCGACTCGCACCCGTGAAACCCGGATTCAGTCCTTAGCGGATGTGGGCGATAAGGGTCGAGATGGCTTCTGGGAAAAAGCAGCGGCGACTCAACCCGCCAATAGGATTGAGGGGTATGGAGGATTGCGGATTGTCACCGGTGCGGGCGTTTATGAACGGAAAAATTCGTTCTTGCCAACACCAACTTACGACGATCCCACAACCGCTGCGGTAGAAACACTTGCCATTTACGACGATCCGACAACCACTGGTGCAACCGAAACCTTTCCTATTGTGTGGCCCGACACCATGCCCATGTCACCGCAGCCAGGGATGACATTGCCTAGTGGGATGACGTTTACTGGTCTAACCCCCGACAATGTAGTCCCTGATAATCTCACGACACTTAACACGACAAACTCAGCTCCAGCGACTCCCACAATTGACCCTAGCACTCCCAGATACACCAAGGGCGACCTGCGGATGCGAGCTACGGCTGTCTATCACTATGCCCAAGATATATATGATCCAGAGAATGGCGATCATGAGCAAGCGCCTATTGCTTGTGTCAGCAGCTACTACGACCCCACTAATTCAACGACAGCCAGCAATTCCAATAACGGCAAAGTCTATAGCCCTCCTAGCACTACGGCGGCAAGTTTGAGTGTTACTGCACCCAATGCCACGGGTTTATTTGGAACAGCACCGGCAGGTACTGAAGGTGCCACAGACCTAGTGGGAAGACTCTACTATCAAGCCAATTTGGTCTTTCCTAATGGACGTTTTGTCAACGAACCGCTACGCAATGCCCTGAAAAACAAAGCGGCTGGCAGTAATTTAAGCTTGTCAGAGCAATCCGCGATCGATTCAACGATTTGCGCCTTGGAAATTCTAGCCGATCCTCCTCTAAGTAGCAGCACGGACATTCCTGAGGGTGCGATCAAAGAAATTGCGTTTTTAGACGCCAGACAGATTAAGGCGATCGATGCAGATCCTGATGAAGCGGACGGTTTTGTGCCAACATTTATCCCCTTTGCCGATAAGGATTCAGATGGTACATTGGAACCGGCAGATCATGAACTATTAACAGGCAAATACAACCTCAGCATTGAAGAACGCCAGCCCTTAGAAATTCGGGCAACCCAGATCGATCTGGATGAATTGCGTAATACACCAATTACCTTTGCCAGCGGAATCGGCACAACATCACCATCACCCGAATATCTGCTACCCAATAGCGGGATTATCTATGCCAGTCGGGATGACGCACTTCCTGATCTGAGCGACCCAGCGGGTATTAACGAGTCTCGCGTAGACTATAAACTCGACCCAACCCGTCGTCCTAGTGGGATTATGCTCTACAACGGCGAAAAATTAGCTCGCAATAACAGCGAAACCTTCCGGGAGGAGGAGAAAGGGCTAATTTTAGTGACCGACTTGCCTGCCTATATTTGGGGTGAGACAGATTCGGGAACGTCTACCTTTAATCCTCACAGCCAAGAAGAGTTTGGTACACCGCTCAATCTGGCTACTGCCAATTTATGGGACAATTTCTACACGCGCGGCGACGCCGTTGGGGAAGAAAATCCTAATTTTGCTTGTCGCCCTGGGGATAGCCGATTGCCTGGCTGTACACCAGGCGACACCTGGCGTCCAGCGACGGTGATTGCTGATTCGATGACGCTACTGTCAGCCGATTTCCGGTTTGGTTTCCGTGTGGATGGAGATTTTGACCTGCGAAATAACCAGGGTGATAAGGATTCCATAGAGAAGCGGCTAGAGCAGGGTTTCTTTGCCAATAACTACGTCACTAGCCGCTACGTTGATGATGTGAAATACTCCAATGGTACAGGGTACACACAAGCGGCTGACGGCAGTTCTTACTTCAACAACTTCGTCACTCCCGTACAACGACGGGGCGGATTTCGGGAATATGTGATGGAAATCTGTCGGAAGTTGCCTGTTACGGAATGTACAGCGGGTGATTGGGTAGTTGGCTATGAT
>CAKZMA010001013.1 GCA_937127375.1 uncultured Coleofasciculus sp.
AGTCAATCAGACAGACCGTCCCGTTACTGTCTGTTGTTAAAATTGACCAGCCGACGGTAGCTAGTCCAGGGTCAATACCAAGCCAGGTATCTTCTGCATTCATAGGAGTTGAGATTTCAGCCATTTTTGCTTATTATACTTCTCCTAGGGTGACATAAGAACGATACTACTACTAATTCATGTCTCATTTACCGGGTTATAATCTGAAACAATAATGTTGTTTTTATTTTTAACAACTTGCCAGTACCAAGTGCGGATGCAATATCGGATATGCTTTTGCAGCGATTGTGTAATCGAAGTCTTTTGAGCATAGCACCAGTTCCAGCGCTCAGCATCTTCTTCCGGTGTCATGAATGAGCGCGTACAGAAACCACTGAACAATTGCCTAGCACTGTCCGAAAAAGGCTGATTCATTAACTGCACATAGCGTTCTACGGTGAGCAGTTCCAGTCCAATAGCTATTGCTGCATTGTTGCGTCCAGAGCCTTTTGGGACACCGGAATCAAGGAGCGATCGCACTTTTATTCGGCAGCAGTAGTATAGAGGTATTGCTAGGGGAATAGGAAGCGGAATTTGATTGAAATGTTGGATGGTTAAAGGGTTAGGAAAGTCTATAGGTTTAGGAATCGGTGAAGTTTTAGGTAAAACCACAAGAGGAGATGAGTTCGTACAGGATTGAAATTGAGGTACAGCATTTCGTAGCCTTTCGTAACCATAAACCCTTCCCGTTTCTGTAATAATTTGCGACAAATTGCATAGCCAATCCGAATTTCCCCAAGCCTTGGGTAAAATGTGCCAAGTGCCAGCTAACCGCATGAGACGGGCGGGATTTTTGAGGCTGCGGTCAGCATCTGCGTATTCTAGTAAATCACGCTGAAGATGACACCATTGCTCAACTCCAATTGGTTCATCAAACACCCAATAGGAGTGAATTGACCGACCTCCTGTATCCACCTGAAACGTTGGTGCAGGAAGTTCTAGTTCCTGCCACAAATTCACCTGCTTTAATTTATCTAGGTAGTCGTGTTCATAGAATACAGCGCGACCCTGTGAGATATCCTTATTCTTATATCCACCACCATTAACCACCAGATAGACTCCGCGACCATAAGATTGATAAGTTTCGATAGCCGCCCAGCTTAATCGATTCAGTTTACAACCTTTGTCTAGACGTTTGCGAGAATCCTGGGAATGAAATAAGCAGGTGAGGTTGAGTTTATCGGTTGGTTGATAAGAGAGAAACTCTAAGTGTTTTAACACTTGATAGCAGTCAGGTTGAGGAAAAGTCATCTTAGGCGTCGCTTTATTCATGAAGGGCTTTAATTGCCGTCAGAGCCAACCTATTAAGTTTGGCGATTATTAAAATTTTTGACGATAGCCAGAGCCTCTGTGTGACAGTCTTGCCAGAGGTGAAATGGAAAAGTAATCTCTTGAAGTCCTTGTGAATGGGTCGCAACCAAAATTGATATTTTTTGCACTTGAGACTTGGGAGAGTTGATATCAAGTACCAACTTATACAGCCACGTTTGAAGAAGGGCGCGGCGAAAAATAGGAGTTGTCCATTCCCAGGTTGGTAGAGATGGACAATTTACCCCTTTCATTTTCCGTTTCCACAGAGGCCAGACACCTTGATAACCTCGGTTGCCAATCGGGTAGCCATCGAAGGTTTTGAATTCCAAAAGCCAGCGCTCTCCCGTTTCTAATTCAATGACAGCATCTGGTGTACCGGCAAAAAAAAGTGGACGGTGAGCAATGGTTTTTTCGAGGGCAATAATGTGGTACGGTGGTAGAGTTTGCAAGTAGGGAGAGAGAGCTTCCCAATACTCCCTGATTTCATCATTAATTTCAGGAAAAGCATTTCCCTGGAGAAAGTCTTGAGCCGCTGCGTGCAATGTCGTTCCTTCAAAAGCCCGTTGTTGGCGTCGTTGAGACCAAGCACCTTCCCCATGGATTAAGTCGTATTGTTTCTGTTTTTTTTCCCAGTTAGTCGGAAAGGCTGTATCAATAATTTCTGTAACGCTGGGGTAGAGTATTCCATCAACGTCTCGCATTTTTTGTATTCCTTTGTATGAGACAATAGGGCAGGAGGTAACTTAATCGACTAACCTTCTGCCCAGAAGTCGGCTTCAAGCCGTTTGCGGTAAAGCTGGTTGGTTGGAGGGACTTCCCGCTAGAGCCATTAAAGCTTTCTCCGCCGCTTTTTCTGTGACCTCATGGATGAGTAAGTCAGTGTGCTTTTGTCCGATGATTTGAGCCACTTCAATAGCATCCTGTTCGAGTTCCGTTTCGGGTTGACGGACGTTCCACGTTAAATGAAAATAGGGTTTAATTCCTTTGTCACACTTGACAATTTCTGTGGTATAAATTTGGGAGACAATGGTTTGGCTAATCTGGGTTTTGATATAATCCTTAGCACTGGCATATTGTTTAGAGAGTTGAGCCTTATTTCCTTCCCAGTTTAAAAAGGCTTCCTGTTCAATTGGGCGGATGAGAATGGAAAACTCATCCATTGAATGACCCCGCATTAAAAAGTGGGACACGATTTGTGGTCGCATTTTACCGGGATTTTCTTGTTTGGTTTTATTGTCATATATCCAGCTTTTTAACGGGATGAACCAAATTTCCTGAAACAGTTCATTACAATAAAATTCGCCCAAGGTTAAATGACGCCGAGCTTTGTAGCCTTGTCGCATTGGATAGATGATCACGAGTTCGACTTTATGAGCCACGATTGCGGCTTGAAATGAACCATCTTGGTAGGCTTCAGTTAAATCTGCTCCGAATAGCGTGTCTACAAAAGCGCCACCATCGCAACGGAGGTAGTAGTCTTGGCTAATAGTACCCAAAAGGGCGCTGTAATTTCCAGAGCTAGAGGTGATAATTTCCATGAGAACTCAAGAGTCAAGTTTTTGCGTTGTTTTGGAGCAGTCGCACTTTTTTC
>CAKZMA010001014.1 GCA_937127375.1 uncultured Coleofasciculus sp.
TTACTTTTCTTTACGGTCTTGAACTTATATTAAAAGAAATTTTCAAATTTTGCCACTGTTATTCGTCATTCGTCATTCGTCCTTCCCAATCTCCCCCATCTCCCTCATCTTCCCCATCTCCCTCATCTGTGCCAACTCCCGTCTAAGATAAGAGGGAGAGTATCGCGCTTGAGAGTAGCATGTTCACGATTGACTTGACTTTGAAAAACACGCCCTTCCCCTTATCCGTGCAACGGAAGTCAGCAGAAGCGGCGGAAGAAACTTACCAGGAAATTATGCAAGCCATGAGTTCGGGTAAACCTGAGTTCATGGAACTGACGTGTGAACACCAGTCCGATAAGAAAATTGGCGTTCTCACCCAAGAAATTAGTGCGGTGATGATTTCCCAGAAATCCGGTGCTGTGGGGGCAGGGCGTACACCCGGTTTCTTTGCCTTAGCTGAAGAACAACAGTAATCACCAACGTCATGGTTCAAACCGCAATTACGGTACAGGATCTATGCTTCAGTTGGTCTAGTGGAGCATCGGTTTTAGACGCTTGCTCTCTAGAAGTTCCCAAGGGTGAGTTTTGGATGCTCTTGGGGACAAATGGCAGTGGTAAATCAACATTGTTGCGGTTGCTGGCTGGATTATTGTCACCTGATTCGGGTGAGATACAGATTTCGGGACTCATGGGATTTGTCTTCCAAAATCCTGACCATCAGCTGGTTATGCCGACAGTCGGTGCAGATGTGGCGTTTGGATTGGTCGAGGAGAAACTTTCGATCGCCCAAGTTCGCGCCCGCGTCACCGAAGCCTTAGCCGCTGTCAACCTGCTGGATTTACAACGACGCCCGATTTACGCCCTGAGTGGGGGACAAAAGCAGCGTATTGCTATTGCGGGTGCGATCGCGCGTCAGTCTGAGATCCTTTTATTGGATGAGCCAACCGCCTTGCTAGATCCCGATACTCAGTTAGATCTGGTGGCTCAGGTGCAGCGCTTGGTCAAAAGTCGCGGGTTAACCGCCCTTTGGGTGACTCATCGGTTGGAAGAGTTGAATTACTGCGACGGAGCATTTTTGCTGGAAAATGGTCGGGTGGTAGCACAGGGAGAACCGGAGCGACTCAAGCAACGGCTTCTAGGTGAGACAAAAATGTCATCATAAATTAATATAAAGAGGAGATTGAGAAAAATTAACAAAAAATATTAAATTAGCCTTGAAAAATGCCCTCTCCCCCACCCCAGGTTGTTTTACTGGTTGATGGTTATAACATCATCGGCACCGAGTCGAGTTTGACTAAGACACGCGATCGCCATGGACTATTGGCAGCGCGGCAAGAATTAGTTGAGGTTTTAATTAACTATAGCGCCTTTCACGGCTATAAAACTAAAGTTGTCTTTGACGCTCACTATCAACCGACTGGAACGCGCCACGAAGATATAACCCCCCATGTATCGATCTGCTATACAGATTTTGGGCAGACCGCCGATAGCTACATCGAAAAATTTTGTGCGGCTGTTCGCAGTAAACCGAAGCTGTTCAAGCAACGATTAATCGTCGCAACTTCAGATCGGGCACAGCAGCTAACTGTTATTGGGTATGGGGCAGAATGGATGTCCTCGCAACAGTTAATTAGTGAGGTCTATTGTACAAGTCGTCGAGTCCGCCGCCGACAACGATCGCCAAAACAATCTCGCGGTCGTTTTTTAGTGCATTCCCTTGACAAATCGGCACAACAACGGTTATCTCAATGGCGTCAAGGTATTCGCTGATACAGGGAAACGTCGCTCCCTCTTGAATTATTAACAAATCAATGTAGCTATTCAGAGGCTGTCTCGAAAAAGGTTGTTTGGGACGCCGATAGAATCCATTGGCACCAACAATGAGGCAATGAATATTACTCAGTATAATTGGGTAGAACCCCAGCCCCAAGAAAGACATCAGCTAATCTCAGATATTCTCAATTCTCTAGACGAGATCGTTTGGTCAGTGTCAGCCCAAACTTATAAGCTACTGTATATTAATCAAGCTGCCGAGACTATTTTGGGCATAACCCTTTGTGAACTGTATGATCAGCCAACTCTATGGGAGTTGATGATTCATCCCGATGATCGCCAGCGAGTTCAGCAGCAATTTCAGAGTTTAGGAGAAAGCGGTCATCAAGCCGTAGAATACAGAATTGTCCGACCTGATGGGGAGGTACGTTGGATACACAATCGCGTCTGTGCGATCGCGGATGAGAGGGGTTCTGTGATTCGGATTGATGGAATTGCTACTGATATTACCGAACACAAACGAGCCGACGCCCAACTCTGTACCGAAAACGATCTACTCCAGGGCATTCTGCAAACCAGTGTCGCCGCGATTACGGTGGTTGATACTCACGGTAACATTATCTTTGCCAACGCGCGATCGCAGCAAGTCCTCGGTTTGACTCAATCCGAATTAGTAGAACGTCGATACAACTGTCCTACTTGGCAGATTACTGATTTTCAAGGCGGACCCTTTCCAGAGGAACAACTACCATTCCAACAGGTGATGGTAACAGGTCAACCCGTTTTCGATGTCCAGCACGCGATTGAATGGGCGGATGGAACCCGTAAATACCTTTCGGTTAATGGCGCTCCCTTAAAAGATGCCGACGGATTGATTACCCATATTGTTTTCTCGATTACTGATATTAGTCACCACAAACACATCGAAGAACAGTTATGCCACGATGCTTTACATGATAACTTAACCAGGTTACCGAATCGTAATCTATTTATGGAGCGGGTTAACCATACGATTAAATTAGCCAAACGGAATCAGAATTATTTATTTGCGGTTCTGTTCCTGGATTTGGATCGCTTTAAAGTAGTGAATGATAGCTTGGGACATGATGTCGGGGATCAACTCCTAATTGCCACCGCCCGTCAGCTAGAAAAGTGTGTACGAACCACTGACATCGTTGCCCATTTAAGTGGCGATGAATTTACGATTCTCCTAGAAGATATCAAAGATATTAAAGATGCCACTCGTGTAGCTGAGCGGATTCAGGCAACCTTAAAAGCCCCCTTTAACCTGAATAATCATGAAGTGTTTACGAGTGCTAGTATTGGCATTGCCCTCAGTTCCACAGGATATGAGCGCAGCGAAGATATCGTGCGGGATGCTGATATTGCCATGTATCGGGCAAAAGAACTCGGCAAAGCCCGTCATGAAATATTTGATAAAATCATGCATGCTCGCGCCCTAGAATTATTGACCTTGGAAAATGATTTGCGACGAGCATTGGAACGGCAGGAATTTGAAGTTTATTATCAACCGATCACTTCATTAGTAACAGGGATGCTAACCGGATTTGAAGCACTGGTGCGTTGGCGACATCCAGAACGAGGGTTAGTCTCTCCAGCAGAGTTTATTCCCGTTGCTGAAGATACTGGACTGATTATTCCTCTGGGAGAGTGGGTACTTCATGAAGCTTGTCGTCAACTGCGGATGTGGCAAACCCAATTCCCTACACCAGAGCCATTGAAAATGAGTGTCAATTTATCGGGCAAACAGATTAAGGAGCCGGATCTAATTGAGCAAATTGATCATATTTTAGCAGAAACAGGTTTAGATGGCAGTTTTTTAAAGCTAGAAATTACTGAAAGTATCTTAATGGAAAATGCTGAAACAGTCACCAAGATGCTGCTGCAATTGAGAGCGAGACATATCCAGTTATCCGTGGATGACTTTGGTACAGGATATTCGTCCTTAAGTTACTTACATCGCTTTCCGGTGAATACTCTTAAAATTGATCGTTCTTTTGTTAGCCAAATGAATCAGAAAAACCGCAACGCTGAGATTATCCGAACGATTATTACTCTCGCTCATAGTTTAAGAATGGATGTGATTGCTGAAGGGGTAGAAACTCTCGAACAATTGACGGAATTGAAACTACTAAACTGCGAACAAGGACAAGGATATTTATTTTCCAAACCGTTAACTAAGTGTGCCGCCGGACTTTTATTAGGCGGAATTCCTCAGTGGTAAAC
>CAKZMA010001015.1 GCA_937127375.1 uncultured Coleofasciculus sp.
ACCATCCTGAACCCGAAATCGGGAACAATATGTCTTCCGTTAACAGAACAACGGGAAACGTTACCACCGTTCCCACTAAACAGCACCACATAATAATCTGAGTGGCATCCCACTTGGCACGCAGTTTTTCAATCAGCATCAAGTTCGCAGCGGAAAACAGGGCAGATAACAAGGCGGCAATATCCCCAGCAAAGTTATCGGTTGCCACTTGTAAATCACCAAGTCCTAGGGCGGTTGCCCCTACCATTGCCATCACCAAACCAGCCAGGAACTGATTATCAAAGTGTTGACCGAATATCAACCATACTCCCAGTGTCGTAAACAAGGGAGTCAGGTTGTGCAGGATGGTGGAATTAGCCACACCAGTTTGGGTAAGAGACCATGCCCAAAGTGCCAAACATCCCCAGAACATTACTCCCGCCGAGAGCAACATCAGCCAATCACGAATGGTATGCTCTGACTGAGGTTCAGAGGATTTTTCATCGTTGTGCGATCGCGCCTTATTCCACTGGTTAAACACCCATAAGACTAGAAAAGCAATCCAGAAGCGATTAAAGATAGTGGCAAATGGACCGAGTTCCCGTTCACTCAATCGGATAAATATAGCCGCCAGGGATAAAGCGACGATGGCGGTGAATATGGCAAACAGAGCCATCATCGTTGGACTAGGGTTGAGCTGAGATCGGGATAAGTGTAAGGGTTGAGTTTTCTGTATCATTTAAAGTTAAGAGAAAGTAACTTGATCGTTATAAGTCTGATAAAAATAATCGATAAATTTCCTTAATTATCCTTTATCCTAGAGCCAATTACACAGACATTTTTATCAATAGATTTTTTAACGAGGAGAATTTTCCTTGAGATTTTGGATTGTAGAAGCTTTTACTTTTTAGCTAACGCTACTAAGTATCTTAAGGTTTCAGAGCGACTTAAACGGCTATTATTTTGTATTTTGTTATTTAATTTAATATTTTTTCACATTACACCGTATTCCTTAAAATAGTTGAATTCCAAGAAAGACTACTCATTTCACCAAGTTGCTTCTGATATAGAACAGGCGTATTATTTTAATCAGAACCTGGGATCACCGTTAAAATTGAGGGGATATCTCGGCACAGTAAAGAAACGCCAGATGAACAGCAAAACTATCAGCTAACACAAGGCGCTGCCGTATGATGGGGTTTCCCTATGGTATTATTTATCAAATCAAATAAAAAATCAGAGAATTGTGGTGATAGCTGTAATGCATCTACAACGTAAACCGAATTACTGGACAGATAGAGATTTTTAAGGGAGTTACCGGACAATCTGGGTCTAAAGCCCCGCCCTTTTAGGGCAGCTTTAATAAACGTCCTGACGATGTATAAAACGCTTGTATAATGGTGTCAGGAGGTGATGCAAAGTGTTTAATCTAACCTACGAATTCAAACTTAAACCAACAAAAAACCAAGTAGCCATCTTTGAAGATTGGTTAGAGCAAAACCGCCGTGTATACAACTATGCGCTAGTAGAGCGGAGAGATTGGTTTAGATCCCGTAGCTGTCAAATTAACGCTTGCTCACTCCGATCTGAATACATCATCCCGGCTGATGCCCCTAGACCGACATTTGCTAATCAATGCAAAAGTTTAACCGCGTACCGAAAAACAAGTCCAAACTTGAAGCGGGTACACTCGCAGGTGCTACAGCAAACACTTAGACGGTTAGAGAAAGCGTTTGTCAATATGTGGGAGCAAGGACAATTAGAGGACTTGCAGCCGTGGGACACACGGTCAAGATGCTTTCCGAGGGTAAATTCATTGGAATCCCTACGACGAAAGAATCACCCCTCTTATAGGGGGGTGAGTGTCAAACGCGATCGCACTTTGACTTGCCAAGGCAGTAGTCCAAGCTACTGAGCTGGATTA
>CAKZMA010001016.1 GCA_937127375.1 uncultured Coleofasciculus sp.
ACACCGCGATCAAAGTCCCTAAACCCGCCCCTACACCCCGGATTTGGGTGAAATCATTACCCTTCCATCTCATCCACCAACTTGGGCACCCCAGCCGTTAACACCTCATTCCCCGACTCGGTAACCAAAACATCATCCTCAATTCTGACACCAATCCCGCGCCAGCGTTCAGGAATCTCAGGTTGACCTTCTACAGGTTTAATATCTAAGCCAATATACAATCCCGGTTCCACTGTCACCACTTGACCCGGTTCAAAAGTTTGCCAGGATTCTTCCCCATTCTTATATACCCCAGAATCATGAACATCTAACCCTAACCAATGTCCAGTCCGATGCATATAGAAGGGTTTATATTTCTCCTCCTTAATAATTTCCTCGATATCTCCCGCCAATAATCCCAAATCCATTAATCCTTCCACCAACACCCGCACGGCGGTATCGTGAAATAGATTATACGGCTTTCCCGGTTGCACTTGTGCGATCGCGTCTTGCTGCGCTTTCAACACCAACTCATAAATAATCCGTTGATCTCCGCTAAATTTTCCCCCAAGAGGAAACGTGCGGGTAATATCGGCATTGTAATACTGATAGGCACAGCCCGCATCAATCAACAACAAATCCCCAGCTTGCATCTGGCGGGTATTTTCCACATAATGCAGGATACAACTATTCACCCCCGACGCCACAATCGACGGATAGGCTGGACCCAACGCCCCCCGTTGACGGAAAATATGTTCGATTTCCGCCTGAATTTGGTACTCATAACATCCCGGTTGGGCAAATTTGCGGGCGTGATTATGGGCGTCTACGGAAATCGCCGCCGCTTGACGCATCATCTCCAACTCCGTTGGACTCTTCACCAAGCGCATCTTCTGGAGAAGCGGATTCGTAGACTCAATCGCCATCGGACCCGTTCCCCGCTTAGGATACGTCCGCATCAACCTTTGCCAATGGGTGAGAACAGTTTGATTAAAGTCGCGATCGCGCCCTAACTGATAATAAATCCGATCTGCCTTCTCTAAATACTGGGGTAACTTCTCCTCCAGTTCCGTCATCGGATACGCCTCATCCGCACCGTAGCGTTCTTTCGCCCCATCAACCCCCGTCCGATATCCTGTCCAAACCTCCTTCTCTGGATCTTTAGGTTGGACAAACAGAATAAAGCGGTGTTCAGCATGGTGCGGCGCTAACACCGCCACGGCTTCAGCTTCATTAAACCCCGTCAGATAAAAGAAATCACTATCCTGACGAAAATTATATTCCACATCATTATGCATTACCGCAACCGGGGCGCTGCGGAAGATAGCCGTCCCCTGACCCATCTGACTCATCAACTGTTCGCGGCGTTGGCGATACTCGGTTTGTGAAATCATCATTACGCAATGCTCACTTTTGGGTAGACAATTAACCCCAGAACTGATATGTATGGTTAGGGTTTTATTATTCTTACTTTAGTCAATTCCGGCAATGCACGAGAGAACCGCTGGGATTTGACGACCACTTTGGGGGCATTCTACTAGAAGTTATCCTTCATCCTTCAGGGTTGATTGGTTATCGCCATAAACCCTGCTGCTTGGATTTTATCCCGGCGTATCTCCTCTCTCGCCAACTTAAAAGTCGGTGCCAGGAGAACTCAATCTATCGTAATACATCGTATTACCAAAACGCAATCATTTTCGAGGTAATTATGGCACAGTTTCCCTTGCAAGACACCCATCCGATCACCAAGCCCCTCGTCCAAAATATTTACGATGAAATTAGCACCGAATTGGGATTTGGGATGGTTCCCAATTTATTTAAATCTATGGCGATTCGTCCCGATTTTTTAGCCGCAACCTGGCAACAATTTCGCTGCACTATTTTAAAAGGAACGATTCCTCGCACGATCAAGGAAATGATTGGTGTAGCGATCTCCCAGGCGAATGGTAGCGATTATGCGCTAAAGGTTCATCTGCACAGCTTATCCGCATTGGGAATTAGCGAACAGGTACTGCAAATGTTAGTCAGCGACTTCGATAACTGTCCCTTACCGGAACGTGAAAAAGCCGTGATTCATTTTAGCTTGCTAGCAGCGACGAAACCCCAGCAACTCAGTGATACTGACTATCAACATCTGCATGAGTTGGGATTGGATCAAGCAGAAATCTTTGAACTGATTGCCACGGCTAACGTATTCACCGCTATTAATCAATATACCGACGCGATCGCTCTAGAAATCGATACCCTATAAACATCTGACTTCCACCCAGACTCGGCTTAGGGTAGGGGACGCTTCATCAAGAATTATCGACAGATGGTCGTTCAACTCCCCCAATTCTCGATCATGAATAATAATGGAGAAGTAAGACATGTAGACAAGTAGAGGCTTCCCCCATGATCAGATGAGGGATGAGTCAGATGAGTTTTTCTTTATTTTCTAGTAGTAATTATCAAATCGAAGCTCAGGATCGGGAACAACTCCTGCAAACTACCCGACAATTACTGACTCAAATTCAGGGGCTTTCCTCCCGGATTGCCGCCGTTAATGAAATTTCCAATGCAATTAACTCTTCCTTAAATTTAGACGAAATTTTACAAATTGTCAGTCAACAAGCCAAATGGTTATTAGACTTTCAGCATTGCAGCGTTTGTCTCAAAAGTGATGATGGTACGTTTCGCTTAGTCACCTTGTTTGGTTCACCAATTCCCTGCCCAAATTGCCCCATTTCCGGCAATAACCCGATTAGTCGCGCTCTCAAAACCGGACAATCTCAACTTAATCCTCATGATTCCAGCGATACCTTTTTATCTACCTACCCCTCTAAACTTATTCTGCCCCTAGCTAGAGATGATCAAGTTATCGGTTCGCTAAATTTTGCCACCAGCCACCCCTCTGGCTATTCCCAGGAAGATTTACGCATTGGTTATTTACTAGCGGTGCAATTAGCCTGTGCGATTCGCAATGCCAGATGTTTCCAGGAAATGAACGCGCTATTGGCAGAAATGAATCTGCTTTACTCAAGTCTGGAACGAGAACGACGTAAATCTGACCAACTTTTATTAAATATTCTCCCTGAACCGATTGCTCATGAGTTAAAGGAAACGGGAAAAGTAAAACCTGTTCATTATGACTGTGCCACGGTTTTATTTACTGATTTCAAAGACTTTACTAAAATTGCTGAACAACTCTCACCGGAAGCGCTAGTTCAGGAATTAGATTATTGTTTCTCGTTTTTTGATTTAGTCAGTGAAGTGTATAACCTGGAAAAATTAAAAACAATCGGCGATAGTTATATGGCAGTCTCTGGTATTCCCGTCGCCAAATCAACTCATGCTATTGACACGGTTCTAGCAGCTTTACAAATCCAGACATTTATTCACTGGCGACAAATTGAAAAGAGGCAGAAAAATGAACCCTATTGGCAGATTCGGATTGGTATTCATTCGGGTTCCTTACTCGCAGGTGTGATTGGGCGGAAGAAGTTTACTTATGATGTATGGGGGGATACGGTGAATACAGCATCCCGGATGGAATCATCTGCGATTCCGGGAACGATTAATATTTCCCAAGCGACGTTTGATTTGGTTAAGGATTTTTTCCAGTGTGACTATCGGGGTAAAATTGCGGCTAAAAATAAAGGCGAAATTGATATGTATCAGGTTAAACGACTCAAACCCGATTTTTCTACTGATCCCCTCGGTCTGGTTACCAATGAAAAATTTAATCGGATTTATTCGACAATTTCTAGTCTAGCGGTTCAATAATCCTAAGTGTAGGGACTCGCACATTATTGCCCAAACGTTAGTGACTAAAAATTAGATCTGGGCGGGTTTAGTTACATCGGGGTTAGGGTAGAAACGATAGTAGTAAAACCCGCACCTACACATTCAAAATTCAGACGTAGCATGCTACGTCTCTACATCAATTAATGTCGGTGATTATTACTGTAATGAAATCTCGCCCCAGCCCACTGTAGTTTTTCTCGTAAAGTTTTGTAGTAGGAATTATTTTCGCGGAGAACAATAAACTTAGCATAGCAATCTGCCTTACGCACATCCACCCGTTGTCCGGGCCAAATCGGGGTTGCCATTACCCCATCCATCCACAGCTTGGTGTTGAGTTCATAATCGCCGAGGGGCCAAATGCTGACGATGGAACCCGCCGGTAAGACTAAGGGGCGACTAGATAGACTTAAGGGGCAAATCGGCGTTACCCCGATCGCTTCCATGCCATCATGGAGAATCGGACCGTTGGCAGATAAGGTATAGCAGGTGGAACCCGTTGGTGTGGAGACAATCAATCCATCCCCTTGATACTGATCGACGACTTCTCCGTCAATTTCCATTTCCAGAATCGAGGTAATCATGCGATCGGCTGAGGCGGGTTTGATGCACATATCATTCAGCGCCAAATAGCGATCGCTGATCGGTTCGAGATTGGTACCTGTGGCAAAGCTATCCTGGCGGGAATCCCCTTCAAACAAAAAGGCTTCAATCATCATGCGTCGCTGCACAGCATAGCGATCTTCGATAATCCGATCCCATATCCGTTCGGTATCTTTGAACGCTTCAAAGGGTTCGGTCAGAAATCCCAGATGTCCGCCAATATTAATCGCCAAAATCGGGATACCTGCGGGGGCGAGGTGTCGTGCGGCGGCTAATGCAGCGCCATCCCCTCCCAGCACCACCGCCAGATCGATGTTGTGCATCACGGATGCCAAAAACACAGGATAGGGATTATCCTTAGCACTACTCGGTCCAATCAGGACATGACAACCCCGTTGTTCTAATTGCCGAGCGCATTTTTCCGCCCAAGCTTGACCTTGGGAGTCTCTGGCTTTGTGGGCGATAATCACTTGTTTTAGCTGCACGGTGACCTCGTTACTGACTGTTGAGAGATTTCCTCGATCGCACTCCGGCTATCGGTCTCAATTATCGATCCTTATCGTCTGCTGATCAGAACCGGGGAATCGAAATAACTTTAATTAGCGTAGCGCAGCAACACGAGGAACCCAATTCAGTAATCGATCCAATGGTAAATTCCCAGAAAAATGTAACACAGAATACTAAAATTTATGCTCGATAAGTTATGACTTCTAAACACCTATCCAAACCGTTCTAACAATTGCTCACGAGAAAGGGTAATCAGCAGGGACGTTAACTCCTGAGGAGGTAACTGCAACATCGGCGCGATCGCACTCGATAGTTCCTGATCCAGTTCACCAAATCGCACTCTGAGAAAGTTTTCTATAGTTTCTCGCTTGGGTGTTCTTAAGGCATCTTCTCGTCCAGGCACATCCCCAAACCAAACCAACAGTTCCTCACGAGAAAGGTTAAACAACAGACGAGTCAACTCTGGAGGGGGTAACTGTAACATTGGCGCGATCGCACTCGACAATTCTTCATCGAGTGAACCAAATCGCACTCTGAGAAAGTTTTCCGCCATCTGTCGTTGTCCTTCAAGCCTGCCTTCTTGTATACCTTCTTGTATACCTTCAAGCCGACCTTCTTGTATACCTTCAAGCCTGCCTTCTTGTAAGGTTTCTTCCTGCCATTTCAAATAAGCGGGTGATAAGTTCATAAGCAACTCCCTGTCCTGTTCACTTAAATTTTCGCTTTCGTTGACAGTGATACGCCAGTTCGCCAGAATCTCCAGAATAGTCTGCCGAAATGGGTTCTGTTGTGGTAAGGCGACCAACTCATCGATTGCCCGCCTCTGAGTTCCCCTTTTTCCCAGAACCCTTAACCAAAGTGTATCTTCAGTAACTGGGAGTTGGTTGATCGCGATCAATGCACACTTCTGGAACTCCGGCAGAAAATACACGCC
>CAKZMA010001017.1 GCA_937127375.1 uncultured Coleofasciculus sp.
AAGGGGGAGACCAAAGGATGCTTCGCTTTTTGTTCCATGGGGGATTTAGGGGGATCGACAATGTACCGCATAGCAGAGCAAACTGCTGTATAATCTAGTCCGCCTGCGCGGACTTGGTTTGTGTAGCCACGATTTCAATCGCCTCCTCTTGCATGGGATTTCTCTGCCTCTTTAGATACCATCAAACCCAGCCACTGATTTCTACATCGGTCAAAATTCTCCCCAACTTAAGAGATTCACTTTTAGTCGCCTGTAAAATATGTTTCATCATCACAGGTTCTCCCGCATCAGCAGCTAAAAACGCCCCATTCAGTGCAATATTGCGGATATTTCCACCCGCCATATTCACCTTACCCAACTTTTTCATATCCAACTTATTTGTCGGCGTCTGTTCAGGAAAAATGTGCTGCCAAATCTCGGCTCGCGCTTCAGCATCAGGAAACGGAAATTTAACCGAAAAATTAATCCGACGCAGGAAGGCTTGGTCTAATGAGTCTAACAGATTTGTCGTCAAAATGGCTAATCCTTGATACGCCTCCATCCGTTGCAGTAAATAACTCACTTCCACATTCGCATGGCGGTCATGGGAATCTTTAACTTGAGTCCGTTTACCAAACAAAGCATCTGCTTCGTCAAACAGTAAAATCACCCCACCCGTTTCCGCTGCATCAAAAATTCGCCGCAAATTCTTTTCCGTTTCACCAATATATTTACTCACCACCGCACTCAAATCAATCCGATAAACATCAAGGCGTAATTCCTTTGCCAATACCTCCGCCGCCATCGTTTTCCCCGTACCACTCGGTCCAGAAAAGAGGGCGCTAACCCCTAAACCACGCCCGCCTTTTCCCGCAAATCCCCACTCTTGATAAACTTTCGCTCGTTGTCGAACATGAGCAGAAATTTCCTGTAACGTATTTTTTTCCCGTTCGGGTAGAATCAACTCCTCCCAAGTCGCTACCGCATCAATCCGTTGTGCTAAATCATCTAACCGGGGACGCGCTTGAGTGCGACAGAAATCCCACAAGTGAGTTTGCAATGGAGAAAAAGGATTCTCTATTTTTGGTTTTGACGTTTGGCTTTTAGATTTGCGAGTACGCCTTGAAGAGGAAGCAGGTTTCTCAGGTTCTGTCTCCTTAGCTGGCTCGGTTTTGACTGGGGGAAACTCCATCCCTTCCAGCGATAAACAAGCGGCTTGAATGGCTAGAGGATTGAGATTAAAATGAGATACTAGCGTATCGATTTGCCCATTTAATTCTGACGCCGTTGAACCGAGATACGACTCCCAAATCAACTTTTGTTCGTTGTGACTGAGTTGACCCACATCTAACGTAATCATCGGGCGCTGGCGTTGTGGTTGTCGTTCTTGAGTGCTAAGAATTAAAGGCAGATTTAAGTCCTCAACAAACTGAGAGATAGCCAACTCTCGCATCCCATCGGTTTGATTCAGTTCATCACAGGTAAGTAAAAGGGCGCTGTTGGTTAATATAGCTTCTCGTAAACACCGCTGTTTTAATTGATAGAGTTCATGCGGATTGATGGGAAGCAGGGATGCGGAAATGAAGTTCAGATGCAAACCCAAAGCACTACAGCTAGCAGCGGCAATGGTGTGTTTTGCGCCTAGTTCAGCACCACACAATTGAACGATAGGAAAGATAGATGTCGGTGTTTTCTGAGACCAAGTAGCGATGAGTTGCTCAGTGAGTTTTTGGTAAGACGGAGGAAGAGAAGTTGGAGGTAAAGCAGGTACAGGTTTGAGGATACCAATCAAGTCATCATCCTCGCAGGGTTCACCTAATAGATAGCAGAAAATGCGCCGATTAATGCGTAGAGGAGAGTGAGAGAGCGTTTGACTATCACCACTTTCAATCAGTCCCCAGTATTCTAAGGGAGATTTGGAAGAGAAAATACGGAAATTAGCATCACTAAACGTAGCAAAAGCTAAATCCAGAGTTGGATGATTTTGGTCTGGATGACCATAAAATTTGGCACACAAGACTTTAAAATTTCTGTCTAATTCCATCCCGACGCACAACAATAGAATATATTGATCAAAGGGAGAAAGCTTACAGATTGTGCAGAGCGTTTCTAAGGCTGAAGGCTTATTTTCTAGGGATGCCAAGGCGTCTGGCGCTAAGGTTGTCTCAAATTTGAGTGGACTCGTCTGATTTTGGTCACGGTTAATTGTATCTTCCAATACCTGACGAACTTGATTGACGGCTGTCTGGAGATATTGAAAGTTGGCTTGATACCAGTTGGTCGATGCTGGAGTATCCATGATGTTATGGGGCTGTTTAAATATCGTAAGGTTTACAGTAAGGGTTTTATGGCTTCTATGTTAAGGCATATTGCAGTTTGAGTTAAATTCGGGAAAAACAGTTTATAATTTAGCCACGTCTCAAGACGTCTTGGGTCACTTGGCTTACAGGTGTTTCCCAGGAGTAGGCAGGCGTTGGCTTATGGGAGAATCACCCAGAATTCTTGAGGCAACAGGCTCAAAGAAAGCAAATCACCAGGCAACTGAGGCGGCATCATGTATAAACCACTACAAAAGAAAAATTCCTCCTGGACTCCAAGGACGGCACAGAAAAAAAGTAAGAGTGCTTCTAAATTAGGGCATTTTTCGATTCAACCCAAGCCGCAGCAGAAATCGTCTCAGTCGCCGGAAATAGGGGAGTATTCCAGAGACTCGGCGGATAGACTAGCCGCGAATGTGATGCGAAGTCTAGAAGCCAAGGATTCCCAGGAGACAGAAACGCCAACGGTACAGCCTCAGTCAGAATCAAGGATTTCAGTTGCTGATGTCGTCGGACAGAGAATGCCTACCCTGACTCCACACACCCTGAGTCCACTCCAGAGAAAGTTAACAGTCGGGCAGCCAGGAGATAAGTACGAACAGGAAGCCGACACAGTAGCCGCCAAAGTTGTCGAACAGATTAATTCTCCCACGTCCCAGCAATCCGTACAAGGAAAAGTAGAGCCTGTCGTTGAGCCAACAGTGATGCGTGATGGCGGTGTTGGTGGAGGTGCGGTTGATGCTTCCGTTGAGCAAAGTATTCAGCAAGCCAAAGGTGGCGAACAGGGGCTTTCCGAGGACGTTAGAGAGCCAATGGAACAGGCGTTTGGGGCTGATTTTAGTGGCGTGAGGGTGCATAACAATAGCAATGCTGATCAGCTTAATTGCTCCTTAAATGCCCGAGCGTTTACGACGGGACCGGATATCTTTTTTAAGCAGGGGGAGTATAATCCAGGAAGTCGGGATGGGCAAGAGTTGTTGGCGCATGAGTTGACCCATGTAGTGCAGCAAGGACAAGCCAAGTCAACAGTGCAGGCAGAGGGCGCTTCGATTAATGATGAAAAGAAATTGGATCAAGAAGCAGATGTGATGGGCGCGAAATCATTACAAATGCAAGCGGCGACACAAATGCAAGCGGCGACGGACGTAGATCAGCGGCTGTCACTTACACAGGATATTGCCAATAGTAATTCAGTAATTCAAAGGGCAAAAGATAAGGATACTGACGGAGAGGATTGGTTGTCATTAACAATACCGGATGGAACCTATGTTCTTGAGGGTGTGAATATTCCTGCAAATGGTGCTTATAACTTACACGCCAGAGGAGATATCAACATATATGCTACAGCTAGTCAATACTCACCACGAAATCGATGGGGATTAAATGCAAGTCCTCACGAGTTGCATAACACATCGGATGGAGATTTCCGAATAGTTCCAGGTCTGATTCAGGAACCAACGGCAGGGCAGGGTTCGGCGAAAATTCAAGCTTTTCGACATGGAGTTTGGGGTCTTGGGGATAAAAGAGTGATGGAAGCTTACCTTAGATTCGATACTGTTCCTCTTATAACAATTAGTGGTGATACAACTTTGGTTGGATCAACGGTTTTTGATATGAGACGAAGTAACCATCAGTATTTTGTTTTGGCACAGGGAGCATCTGCTAGTCAACAGCTAACTTATAGTAAGTCTATTACCAATGGGTATACATTGGGGAGAGGTGCTTCTGTTAGTAATACCCTTTCCTCATCCATTTCATCAAAAATCGGCGCTGATCTGAAAATTATTTCTGCTGAAATTGGTTCTGAAATAAGTGCTTCTCAGACCATAACACAATCTATTCAGGAGAGTGCTTCTATCTCAATGACGAAGTCCACACAAGTGAGCTATAGTAGTTCAGCAGAAGGACCAGGAAAATTTGTGATTATTCCCACCGCGATGGTATGGAAGACACCTGTTACAATCAATGAATTTGATTCTACAGGTAAAAGAACTGGGACGAGAAATGATTTTGTCTATACCGTGATTTATAATAATTTACCTTCCGTTTTACGGGTTGATGGGGAGACTATTTTAGATTATGATGGAAGACCTTTACCTAACCAGTAGTAATCATTCATCCCTCATGGTAGTTAAAATTTTCCTTCTGGCGGCTTTTTCATTATTTTTGTCAATAGCCTTATTTTTTGTTCTACCCTTAACTGCTGATCGGGGAATTGGTTGGATGCGAAAGGTTGATAATTCAGTTGATCAAGGTAGCAAAAATATCCAAATACGAACACAATATAAACCTAACAAGCAAATTATGGAAACTCAACTTCAGGTTATTGAACAAATAGACTCAAACGTCGAAATTGAACCTATTTTAGATCACATGAATACAGTTTTTCAGACCCAAATTCAATTATTTGAGGAAGAATTAAGCAGTAGGGGGAAAGCCTTAGAACATGAGCCTTTAAAAGTGACACATACTTATTACTCAACATCCTTTGACATTGGGATTGTAAGTTCATATGGTGAGGCAACTTTACAACTCGATCAACCTTGCATTTGGAAAATGAATACTATTTCTTTTTATCATGAACATGGAAAGGAGTTAAATAAAATTTCTGAAACTTATGGTTGCGATATTTTGCTGCCAGAATTAGAAAATATTTCTTCATCTGGAGATGAATATATATTAACCTTTAATAATGGAGGAACTCTTTCATTTAAAGATCCCGACCGCAGTAAGTAATAAACAAAGTTGAATGATATCGTACTATTTCGAGTTTTTGAAAAAAAAGCTTTCTTAATAACGAACTAATTATAGTGTTTACATTTGAGATCTAAACAAGCAACCCTTGCCCAGTAAGGCTTTCAGTGCTTTGGCTGTACACGAATCATCTGAAAACACTATATTGAATTGAGTACGAAAAAATAATTTATAATCTAGCCACAGAAAAAGAGCAAGAGTCCTTCTAAAGTAGGGCATTTTTCGATTCAACCCAAGCCCAACCAGAAATCGTCTCAGCCGCAGGAAATAGGGGAGTATTCCAGAGACTCGGCGGATAGACTAGCCGCGAATGTGATGCGAAGTCTAGAAGCCAAGGGTTCCCAGGAGACAGAAACGCCAACAGTGCAGCCTCAGTCCGAATCAAGAATTTCAGTTGCTGATGTCGTCGGACAGAGAATGCCCACCCTAACGCCACGCACCCAGATAATTAGAGAATTGATTGTTATTGATCAAAGCAGTAATCTTACTTGGAGTAATCAAGTTCCTTTGTGGCAACATGGTTTAACTGATGGAACACCAGG
>CAKZMA010001018.1 GCA_937127375.1 uncultured Coleofasciculus sp.
TGACCAATGACCAATGACCAATGACCAATGACCAATGACCAATGACCAATGACAACCGATACGGTTTAGCCCTACATACCACCAGTCCCCAACTCGGATTAGCCATTAGTAATTTTCAGAGTGAGCCTCGTGCAGCTACCTGGGATTTGGGACGAGATTTATCAACTCATTTACATCAGCACTTGAGTGAGTTTTTACTCCCAAACGCTTGGTCAGATGTGGCATTTATTGCCGTCGCCAAAGGTCCTGGCAGTTTTACAGGCACTCGTATTGGTGTGGTAACAGCCCGAACGTTGGCACAGCAACTGGATATTCCGTTATTTGCCATTTCCACTCTGGCAGCCGTGGCTTGGTCGGCAACGCTTCAAGGGAAAGAGCATCGGGAAACCTCACACGAAAGAGCGATCGCGCTACAAATGCCTGCTCGACGGGGGCAGTTGTATACTGCAATCTATCAGCTATCTTCAGACGGTTCCAGCTTGATGCCACTTATACCAGATGCAGTGATGACACCCGATATCTGGCAACAAGTCCTAGACAATCAAGAGAACCTCTACCAGTTCGTTAATGTCTCAACCGATTTAGGAAATTGTGTAACCAGTGCATTAGACCTGGCTTATGTAGATTGGCAGCAAGGAAAGCGTCCTCACTGGTCTGATACGTTACCGTTTTACGGACAGCATCCAGTTACTGGAATAAATAGCGACTAAGTAGGTCGGTGGAAATAAACCGAACTATGTTAAGTTCTGTAAATGTTCCTCAAACCCTTACATAAACGAATGACGATCCCTGCCATTAACTTTAATTGTCCCCACCTACTTAACTGTGAATTCGAGGTTCTGGGTAAAGTGTGCTAAGTAACTGACTTTCTACCGTTGCCAGTTCTGCTAGCCTATGGTTGACAACCTCCCGCTCAAAATAAGTATCTGCTAGCACCCAGTAAACCCCGTAATGTCGTGCTTCAGATGTCATCAAACCTTGATAAAACTCGGCTAATTCCGGGTCAGGACAATGAGTTGCCAGTAATCCCAGCCGTTCGTGAGAGCGAGCCTCAATTAAAGCGGCAACCAGTAAAGAATCCAATAGCCGCTCCGGTTCATGACGACGAATCTGGGCTGTTAGTTCAGCGCCATAAGGTGGCGGGGATAGAGACGCTAAGGAAATACCCCGTCGTTCCAGCCATTGATTGACTTGCTCAAAGTGATCCAATTCCTCACGCGCGATCGCGGTAAGCTGACGAACCAGTTGCGTACTCGATGGATAGCGAAAGATTAAATTCAGGGCTACACCTGCCGCTTTGCGTTCGCATTGGGAATGGTCGAGTAGAATGAGATCAAGGTGAGCTAGGGCTTGTTCAACCCAAGTCCAGCTCGTGGGTTGTTGGAGGGTATGAATCATTACCCAGGGAGAATCTAACACAGGTTTTGGTGACATCGAACTGTCTTGTGAATCACAATAAGGGGAAGATGATGAGGATAGAGACTGGTATTTATCAACGGCGTGTTGGATGCTCAGCGGAAAAGGTGTGAAATTCAATGAATTTCCTCTGAAACCCGGAAGATAGATGTTAGCACTTGTTTTAACTAATAGATAATAGAGTATCCTGACCCTGAGAATCTTGCCTACCCCTGGTAAACATACCTCGGCACACAATAGTCCAGCTTTTGGTAACCAAACTGGTGCAAGTAAACGTTTATGGGTGCTACTTATTATTTGACGACACGGATTTGGATCAATAAACAATGACTCACCGTCGGATTGTTATCGGTGACGTGCATGGGCACTACGATACCCTAATGACCTTATTGGATGCGATCGCTCCTAGCAAAGACGATCAAGTCTATTTTTTGGGAGACTTAATTGATAGGGGTTCCCAAAGCTCTCAAGTTGTTGAATTTGTCAAGCAAAGCCCTTATCCTTGCTTGCTAGGCAATCATGAGCAAATGCTATTAGAAATCCTGGGTCAGGGAGAAATCTATGGTCCAGCCCTGCAAGCATGGCTCTATAGTGGCGGTCACAGTACCATCAATAGTTATGGTGAGAGTGGTGTCCGCCAAGACCATATCGAGTGGATGCGTACCTTACCCACCCATCTCGATTTGGGAGATACATGGTTAGTCCATGCTGGAGTTCATCCCCGTTTACCCTTAGAAAAGCAAACGACAGAACAATTCTGTTGGATTAGAGACGAATTTCATAGCATTCAAGAGCCTTATTTTACCGATAAGTTAATTATCATTGGTCATACGATTACCTTTACCTTGCCAGGAGTACAACCGGGACGAATTGCCCAAGGTAGAGGATGGTTGGATATTGACACGGGCGCGTATCACCCGAAAAGTGGTTGGCTCACAGGATTAGACCTGACAAACTCACGGGTTTATCAAGCCAATGTTTTTAAACAACGGGTTCGCCAAATGCCACTTGAGGAGGCGGTGACAAGGGTAGAACCTTCACAACTCTTACCACGTCGTTCTGTACTCCGTTCCTAGTGCAGTATGGGGAAGCAATGTAGAGACGTGCCATGGCACGTCTGGGAAGCTGGGAACCCAAAGAACTAGGGATGGATGTTGCTACCAGAGATAATCCTATTGCAGGGGGCGAATTTTGGCTTTATAGGCACTTTCATCCAAACCATCACCGACAGTAGCTTCAGCCGGATCGATCGCCTGATTCAATGCGTTAATGCGATCGCCAACGCCTGGATGAGTGCTGAGGAAAGAGGGGACGGAACCGCTTTTCTTCTGGAGTTTTTCCATGAAATTTACCATGGCTGACGGTGCATAGCCTGCTTTTTTGAGGATGTCTAACCCAACTTGATCCGCCTCAAATTCATCTTCACGACTATTGGGTAACCGCAGCGCCAAGTCTACGCCAATATTGACTAAGGTATTGCGATCTAGACCGGCGGCAACGGCTACTCCCCTGGCGATCGCTGTCTGGCGCATTTGTTCAATCATGTGTTCTTCTTCGATATGCCCGATTTCATGGGCAATCACACTAGCCAGTTGAGCCTCATTGTCCGCCGCTTCAATCAAACCTGTGTGCAAATAAATAAAACCCCCCGTAGTCGCGAAGGCATTAATGCCGTCATCCCTAACCACCTGAAACGTATAGGGAATCGTCGAGCGTTGAGTTTCTTTTGCCAATCGCTGACCAATCTGATCAATGTAGCGGTTGACACTGGAATTGCGATAGAGTTGGATCTGGTTTCTCACCAACTGCTGATTGATCTGCTGCCCGATCTCGACTTCCTGGCGCTCAGAAATATTGGAAAGTTGGATAATCTGGACGCCTCGGAAAATCAGATCCAGCCAGGGAATTGCTTGACTCACCTGAGGTGTACCCACGATCAGGCTAAACGTCAAGATCGCTGACACAAACGGATATAATAAACGACGACGGTGACGATGAGAGCAGAAGGAGAAAGGATTAATCATGGTACATAAAATTAAAATAGCTACAGTTCAGGCACTCAAACAATAGACGCTCCTTACAGGGTATAAGTTGCCATTGGCTCTCAAGAAACACTTATTACGTCTGGCAATTTTGGTTATCCTGACATCCCAGAGGATAAGCTGAATTGTAGGTACTCGATCGCTTGCCAAACCAACTATACCGATGATCACGAACCTGTTGATATGTGCGATCGCCGAGCCATTTCATTCCAGGCATTGCCCGGTATGCTGAGACGAACACCTCGCCCATGGGCAACAGACGCCCAATTTCCTCAGCCGCCTCACTCCCTTGCCACCGACGTTCCGGGGATGCCCTATCGATAAGAATCATTCCCATTTCGCAGTCTTGGGGGGTAATGCCAAAGGTTTCACAGGTGGCTTCATCCTGCATGGGAATGTAATCAAACTGCTGTCCTTGATCCAGATTTTCCAGAAGCTGCACTAACGTGACACAAAGATTGCAGTTGCCGTCGTAAATAACGTGATATTGCATCAAAGGGGTTAATCCCACTCCTTATGAGTTATCTTTATTTACTATACCTAATTTAATCTATTCCTATAGGAGGATAAAAACAGATAATTTATCGTGTTATTTTATGGGAATTTATATATTGTATTTGATGAAATCCTGTAGCCTAAGGGGATATTGTTAAATTTAAGGAATTTGCGTAGAAGAAAGTTAGTCAATTAGCACAAATATTCTCAAGCGAAAGAAATCACCGTATCATTGTAAAAAAAATCACTAACTACTTTGGTTTATGTCTTTTGATGGATTCACAAAAGGTCTTTTTTCTGTAATCTGAAAGTAGATTGCGAGAGTTGAACTCTCAAAGATAAAGAAACACGGAGACTATTCTATGAATCTCATCAAAATAGACAAATTTTACCCTAACTATAAAGAACAGATTTTCGGTGGTGATGACATTAAAGGATATGATGTCTACTCTGATCGAGAAGAGAAAATCGGTGAAGTTCATGATGCTCTTCTGGATGAAAATGGTCGTTTCCGGTATCTAGTCATTGATACAGGCTTCTGGATCTTTGGTAAAAATGTCTTGTTACCTGTAGGTTATGCCCGGATGGACTATGATCGTCATCGGGTTTATGTGATTGGTATGACCAAAGCGCAAGCCGAAAGCTTACCGGAATATCATGACAACATGAGCATCGACTACGACTACGAAGAACGAGTCCGCAACGTCTACCGACCCATGGCGACTAATCGCTCGACGGCATCAACATCGGCTCAAGCGACAACCTATAATCGCGACACCTACACTTATGATCATGAGCCTGAACTCTACGCTACTACTGAGCAGGATCATAAAAATCTCAAGCTGTATGAAGAGAAACTAATTGCCAACAAAGACCGTTACAAGAGCGGTGAAGTTGCTCTAGGTAAGCACGTAGAATCTGAAACAGCTCAGGTATCAGTTCCTGTAGAAAAAGAGCGGGTTGTAATTGAGCGGAACAGTCCCTCTGAAGCCCGCGAAGTTCAACCAGGTAGTGCCGATTTCCACGACGGTGAAGTTGCTCGTGTGGAAGTTCATGAAGAGGCAGCCAATATCGATAAGAAAGCCTTTGTCCGGGAAGAAGTTGGTGTCAAGAAAGAAGTTGAGCGTGACACCGTAGATGCCAAAGAAACGGTTCGCCGCGAAGAATTAGAAGTCGATGTAGATGGCAATCCTGTCGTCAAGGGTCGTCGGTAGAATTCTGAAAGCGATTGAATTTCACCGATTGAACTAAATAAATTGGTGGATACGGGGGTGGGCATTGCCCACCCTACGTTTAGTAAGTTGGAGAAGTAAGCTATGATCCAAGAAGAACCTAAAAGCAGTTATACAAAGGGTAAAATAAAACAACTATTAGATCAATTTAGAGAAAAATTCACGTTCTTTACTATCGTGAATCAAAAAGGTGAAGTCCTAGGACGGGTTGAGGATTTCTGTGTCGAAAAAAATCATCGGCTTTATATGGTGATGTCTGCCCAATGGACAAACGCTGAATCTCCCTGGTTTCTCCTCAGTCGCCAGCACATTCAGACAATTGACCCAGACAATAGAATTGTAATTGTTGACCTATCACCAGCGGAACTTGAATACTTGCCTGTATATCAAAAAAGGGAAACCCCAACAGCAAAGCTTTCCGAGGACTTACCTCACTCGTCAGTAATCTCTACAAGTGCTGTTAATTCGGAAAAAGCTATGGATGCTGAAGAGAGAGTGAATAGTGATCTAGAACAGTCTGATCAGACATCAGAGATAGTCGAAGAAGACATGATTCGCTTGCTAGAAGAAAAGTTAGTCGTTAACCGCAGTAAGCAGAAAGTCGGTGAAGTTGTCGTTCGCAAAGAAATTGAAACCCGTGTAGTAGAAGTTCCTGTACGGCGGGAAAAATTAATCGTTGAACAAGTTGGTGAAGAACCGAAACAACTGGCAGAAATTGATTTAGGGAAAGGGAAAGTTACAGGTGTTCCCGATAGTGTAGAGACGAGTCTACCGACAACGACTACTGTCAACGGTGAATTTGTTTCACCTAAAGCAGCCAGCGATCTTTTAGCCGCGATCGCGCTGCAAGATAATCACGGCTGTGTTAACGTGCGTGTAGAGATAGTCGTGGACAATCCAGAGCTTCAGGAAACGTACCAACAGATGTTTGATCGCTGTCGTGGGAGTAAATAGGGAAGCAGGGAAAGAAACAAATTAAATTAGAGCTTATCCGAGCCGTATTGAGATCGCTGTGATCAGCTGTTCGGCATTTAAACCTTAATATCAATAATGGCGCAATCCTTGCCGTAGTAGTGCGAGCATCTTGCTCGCTACCCAGGAGCATCTTGCTCGCTACCCAGGAGCATCTTGCTCGCTACCCAGGAGCATCTTGCTCGCTACCCAGGAGCATCTTGCTCGCTACCCAGGAGCATCTTGCTCGCTACCCAGGAGCATCTTGCTCGCTACCCAGGAGCATCTTGCTCGCTACCCAGGAGCATCTTGCTCGCTACCCAGGAGCATCTTGCTCGCTACCCAGGAGCATCTTGC
>CAKZMA010001019.1 GCA_937127375.1 uncultured Coleofasciculus sp.
GTATCCAGAGAGTAACGTTCTTATCATATCGGTGATTGGCGCTGATTGTAGAGACATTCCACCAAAACCCCTCTATATGCAATAGCAAAAGGCTCCAAGGCAGAAGGGGTATGGGGTTAGTGATCGCGATCTTTGTGAAAAATGCGGGGTATAACTCGGACTCCCTATACCATCTTAAAAGCGCAAGCTTCTAAGCTGACTGAAAAAACGAATAGCTTGCTTATTGGTGAGGCAAAATCAAGTCCACAAATTGCGTATCCAGGCAGAAGAGAAGTAGGGGTTGATCCAGATAGCCAACAAACTCAATTATTTGTTGCATATTTGCAAATTAAAGTCCCTTCACTGAACAACTACACTTACTCAGTCCTCAAGATACAATACCCATTTCCTGATTTTTATCCTGTATTGGTGACAAGTTTTGCTGCTGCTGAAGATAGAGAGTGTGAGTGTAAAAGCGAAGCAGAATATGAAAATGCTTTAGGCAAAATATTGTCTTCTTCAGACGTTAAGCGGGTTATTTCTAGTCTAGGGCTTGCTGCACAACCTAGAAACCCTTATCCATCAATACTTTGAGGCTTATGGGCAGTGGATAAAGTGCAAGGAAATGGGGTAGCATCCTTCATAAGTATGGCATCACCTTGCTCAGGGAAAATGTACCCTTGCTCCCCCAGCTCCCCCAGCTTCCCCAGCTTCCCCAGCTCCCCCTCACCACAACACTTATTCAGCAGCCCCTAGTCTACTCGCCCAAGTTCATGCATGAATTAACTCGATGAGTCGGTCACAAATTTTCAGAGTCATTTTTTCCTGATCATTGAATGTTTTTTCCAATTTTTTAAACTTCCCTTAACCGAAAATGAATTTGTAGGGTGGGTTAGGCGGAAACTCAATCAAAACCAGTAACCGTTGAATGAACGACCCGCCGTAACCCACCAAAAATTATGGGGTAGATTTTTTCGAGGGCATTATCGAGACTGGATTTGAGACTGGGGTTTTCTTGTAGTAGTTTCTCTAAGCGAACGTCTGCCTGTGCGGACTGGTTTATAACAGGGGTAGCTAACCCGGATTTGGTATGACAAATGACAACTATCATCCTCTTATCCCATTAACATAAGCCGCCGTTAATTCATGTTGCGGTGCTTCAAATATTTGGCTAATCGTGCCATATTCAATTAATTTTCCTACGCCTTCCTGAACCCAAAAAAGGGCTGCTGAATCGGCAATTCGGCGTGCTTGAGCTAAATTATGGGTAACAATGACAACGGTATAATCTCCGCGTAAACTATCAATTAAATCCTCCACCACACCACTGGAAATTGGATCAAGGGCGCTACAAGGTTCATCAAAGAGGAGAACGTCGGGTTGCAAGACTAAAGCACGGGCAATACATAACCGTTGTTGTTGTCCACCCGAAAGGGAAAGAGCAGAGGTATGTAAGCGATCTTTGATTTCATCCCATAATCCCACATTTTGCAGCGTGGTTTCAATAATCTGATCCTGTTGTTGGCGATTTCTTATCCCATGTTCCCGTAAAGGAAAGGCTAAATTCTTCCAAATGGAGAAGGGAAACGGATTGGGCTTTTGGAAAATCATCCCCACTCGACGACGGAGTGCGATCGCGTCTATTTGATGATCCAATATTTCCATTGTATCTAAGCGAATGCTCCCGGATACAGTGACGCGAGGAATCAAATCAGTTAAGCGATTCAGACAACTTAAGAAACTGGTTTTGCCACACCCAGAAGGACCGACAATGGCAGTGATACCTCCCGCCTGAATGGGTAAACTAATGTCAGTAAAGGCGGCTTTTTTGCCATAGTGTAGGCTCAGGTGTTGAGTTTGAATCGATGGAAGGGAGTGGGTAGATTGATTGAGGATATTTAGCTGAGTGTTTAGGATATTGGCGATTTTCATATTGGGAATTTATAGCAGATACATCAATTGTAGGGGCGGGTTTGACCGATAGCAGTTTTGCACAAACCGATCACGTCATTAAACCCGCCCGCCTCAAGCCCTATAAATAACGCTCAAGTTTGCTGATGCTGGAACCAAATACTTGCTATCCAGATGGCGGTACTATTGATGAGTAATAGTAATAACATGAGAACTAAGGCTGAGGCGTAGGCATTGGCGTCTCCCCCAGCAACATTCATGGATAAATCAAAAATGTGAATCGAAAGCGCCCGTCCGGAATCGAATAAGGATTCTGGCATCCGATCCACATAACCACTGGTAAAAATTAAGGCGGCAGTTTCGGCAATTGCCCGCCCAATTCCCAGGACAAATCCGACAACTAATCCGGGAATTGCCGCAGGTAACAGGATGTTCCAAATTGTTGTTGTTTTGGATAAACCCAGTGCGGCTGCACCGAGGCGATACTCTCTGGGAACAGCACGAAATCCCTCTTCTGTGGAACGAATTAAAATCGGTAATACCATACAGGCTAAGGTCAAGCCACCGGATAAAATTGAAAACTTTAGTCCCAGAACTTTAGCAAAAAACGCATTACCAAATAGTCCAAATACAATCGAGGGAACGCCAGCTAAAATATCTAAACTGCGGCGCACTAAACGCCCAAACCGACTTTCACGATCGCTAAATTCAGCTAAGAGTATCGCTGTGCCCACCCCGATGGGAATGGCGACTGCCATACACACAGCTAAAATCAGCAACGTGGAGACTAAAATGGGAAAAATCCCTCCTTCTCGCCCTGCATTTTGAGGGGCAGTCGTGAGAAATTCCCAGGAGAGTTGTCCGATACCATGCCAAAGAATATCGGTGAAAATCCAGCAGAAAATAGTAGTGATTAAAAGTGCGATCGCCCAAAAAATAATCCCTGGTAAAAGGCTAGCATAGTAAGACTTATTCATAAATGCTGCCCTGACTAATCACTTCAGCCATCGCCACCAAAACCCCAATAATCGCCATTAACAATAACCCACTGACAAATAAGGCAGAACGGTGATTACCCATGGCATACGCCATCTCTAGGGCAATATTGGCGGTGAGGGTACGCATCGGTTCAAATAGACTGGTTGGTGTTTGTACTACATTGCCACAAACCATCAGAACCGCCATGGTTTCCCCAATTGCCCGCCCAGTTGCCAAAATCAACCCCGTCAATAGCCCCGATTGAGCAGCCGGAATCGCCACCCCCCAAATTGTTGCCCACTTAGACAGCCCTAACGCCGCAGCACCCCGTAGATAGGCGGGGGGAACCTTGCCCAAGCTAGCATCAGCAGTTAGGGCAATCGTAGGTATGATCATTAAAGTGAGAATCAAAATCCCAGCCAGAAGACTGGTTCCTGGGGGTTGCAGGCGTCGAATTAAGGGAACCAGTACCACTAAACCCCAGAAGCCATAGACAACAGAAGGAATTCCTGCCAATATCTCAATTAACCGCCGATAGAGTTGAGCGATAATAGGCGGCGCATAATACTGACAAAAAATTGCTGATCCAATTCCCAAGGGCGTGGCAATCAGTACGGCACCGATCGCAGTGAATAGAGTCCCCCATATCATAGGGATTATGGTATAGGAACCTTGTGCCGGATGCCAAGTGCGATCGCGAAAAAAGGGGACAATGCCCACCTGTTGCAGTACAGGTAAGGCTTCTAGGATAAGAAATACGGTAATTAAAATCACCAAGACTCCAGCGATAAATGCTAATCCTCGTAGTACCCAAAGGAGAATCCTATCACTCAGAGACGGGGACAAAGTTTTGTTCTTTAACAATATCTTCCACCTGTTTTGACTGGGCAAACTTAATAAAGGTTTGATCTAATCCTTGAGGTTGGGTTTTGGTCACTAAATTCAGAGTACGAGACAGGGGAAATATGCCATTTTGCACGTTTTCCGTTGTCGCCGCGATTCCTCCCACAGGCAAAAGTTTAATCGGTGTGCCGTTTTCCATGGTATATTCAGCCGTACCAATGGACACATAACCAATCGCATCTGGATTTCCCGCCACGGTTTTAATTCCCTGTTGGTTATCCCCAATAATCACATCTGCCTGGATATCGCGATTATTCAGATTAAAATACTCAAGAAACAGTTCCAACGTGGAACGCCCTTCGGCTTTATTCACCACAGTAATCGGTGTATTCGTGCCACCAACAGCTTGCCAGTTCTCAAGTTTTCCGGTATAAATATCAACAAGTTGTTGATCACTTAGGGATTCCACCGCATTATCTTGATGCAGGATAACACCAATCCCATCCCGCGCGATCGCAAACGCCTGCAAATCTTTTTCCGCTTCTTTGAGATTCCGAGACACCATGCCAATATCTGCCACATCTTGGCGAGTATCTGCAATTCCGCGAGAGGAACCCCCTGTCTGCACATCCACCCGCACCTCTGGATTCTCGGATTCAAAGCGCTTACCGATTTCTGTGGCTAGGGGGGCGACGGTACTTGAACCCGTTAATACTAACTTGCCTTGTAATTGATCGGTTGATTCCGATATCTTTGGGGAATTACTACAGGATTGTAGCCCAAAACAGAGGATTAACCCCAGCATTAAGCCTTGTCGATTTTTCATGGGTTCTCTCCATAATAGGGATAGGACAAACTATTTTATCTGACCGAGATAGATTAAACCTGACGTGAATTAGATTTTGCTGAGAACAGTCTTAATCTACCCTTTAACGCCACTCCCACTATCATTAGGTACGATATACCGCTGCATGAGGATAAAAAATAGCAAAACTG
>CAKZMA010001020.1 GCA_937127375.1 uncultured Coleofasciculus sp.
AAAAGGAAACACAATATTGCAGTTGTGCGACATCGATCAGAATCTGGTTGCGAAAGCGGCGGATAGAAATCCCGACAAGTGGGGGCGGTTTACGCTTGGCACAAATATCCCAATAATTTCTGAAGAACAGGCGCGAGCTGAGAAGCCAGACTATTTTCTTGTACTACCGTGGCACTTTTTCGAGGTGTTTAAAAAGCGGGAAGAGGCATTTCTCAAACGCGGCGGTCAATTTATTTTACCTTTACCAAACGTTCAGATTATCGGACAGGATGATTTATGAAGATTGGAGGAAATTGAGAGGTTTACCCTATTTGAAGTTGTAGAAGATAAATGACCGAGTTAATGTAAAGCGTCTCCTGACTGGATAAGGCGTTCCCGAACTACCTGCTTATAGAAGGCTTCCAACCCGGCGACGCAGGCTGTATCGTCAAACACTCGGTCATGATGATGGCTCATTCGTTCTACAATGTGGCGTCGCCACACTGGATCTATTCCCAACTTTACCGCAATCTCTATATATTCGACTTCATTGTGAGCGATCGTGTTAGTCACTCCTATCATTCTTAGAAAGCTGTATGAGTGACGACCTCGCATAAATTTTCCTGGACAGGTGACGATGGGAAGGTTGCAAGCGATCGCCTCTAGGGTCGTGTTACCACCAGACCAGTCAAAAGTATCCAGGTAAATGTCTGAAAGCAAGTTAATCATCAGATAGTCAAACCGCTCGGGAATAGTCAAGAATACACAGTAATCCTCATATTTAAGACCAACTGCATTAAAAGCACGCTCAAGACGCTGCCGAAGCAATTCACCACGCAGAAATAGAAACTGAGCTTGAGGAACACGACGAGCAATTTCGGCAAATATATAATCGTACTGCGGCAGGTACTTGAAAGGAGCTTGGCAACATAAATAAATTACCGCATCCTCCCGTAGATGATAATCTGCTCTAGTTTTTGTTAATGGCGGAATATAAGGTTTAGGATACGAAACACCAATATTAGGCAAGCGAATCAGCGTTTCCGAGTAATGAGCTTGAGCATTTTCAGATTCCATTAACTCGCTGGATAAAAAGTAATCAAGGGTTGGCAAGCCAGAGGTAACTGGATGTCCCCAAGCTACACATTGTATCGGTGCAAGTCGCAAACTAGCCATTTGCATGATTTGCGGCTCCATACCAATTTCTGGAAAGACAAGAATGTGGAGTTTATCAGCAAGCACCTGCTGACAAACAGCCTCTAAATTATGTGGAATATAGTAAAACCTATCACTGTAATCCTGGAATTGCTGTGTAATCGGATCTGGAGTATGCCCTGTATAGTAACAGTAGATCTCAAAGCTTTGCTGATCGCAGTGCCGCAACCAACCCGTTAACCAAAGTGTTCCACTATAAGAATGGAGATATGCTGAAGCATAACCAATACGAATCTTGTTATTCTGTTTAAGTGACGGCATTGATAAAGGCTTAACCGCTTCAGGATAATTAGCTGCCATGATTTGATGTACTAAGTTACCGTACTGGCGTTGCAACTCCCGATCATTTTGAGCCTGATAGGGTAAATAAAAGTTCGTGAAATGACTGATACCTGCCAGAGCCTCTTTTTTTTGTTTTCTAGTCTCTAGTGATGTTTGCTGGATTAGAGATTGCAGTCCTGTAATAAATTGCTGGCGATAAAAAATAATCTCATCTGGAGTATTATAAATTATTGGAACTAATAAATTTTTGAGTATTTTAAATGTATAGTCATTAGGCAGGTGGTTTGATGCCACATTCGCACTTGATATTGCTTCTTGAATCTGTCCGTTTCTTTGTAAGTTAAGTATCAATGAAAAGTGAAGACGACCCTCTATAGGATAACGTTGAATGCCTTCTCGAAGTATGCTAAACATTAGATCTAGCTGGTTTAGCTGCCTAAAGCACTCACTTAAGCCGCAATAAATATCTGGGTTTTCTGTGTTATTTTGTAAAAGTTTTTGGTACTGTTCAATTGCCTCTTTCCATTTTCCCTGCTGGACTAGTTTATTGCTTAAGTAAAAAAAAACTGTTCAGTTCGCATATTACTCAAACTATCTATTTCCAAATAAGGGAGTATTTCTGCTCGCGCTTCTACTATTGCTTGTTGATTTTCATTTTTCAAGACTATTCGAGAGTGAATATGGGTTAATAGCGCTTCCCATTGCATCGTATTTAACTGACCAATCAGAGAAATTTCCGGCTGGTCGGCAACTTCTAAATCTTCTTCCATGATAAGATTCATGACAACACTAGCTATAGCTAGATTGGCTTCTTCCTCAGCAATGTTACTGGTGTCTATCAGAAGAGTTATGTCACTTCTATCAGGATGAGTCAACACCGCTCTAATTACACTGGCTAATTCTAGAGCTAGTAATTCTTCTGGCTGGCTCCAATTCGGGAAAATTATTACGTTGACCTTGTTTAAATTGAGGCCGCTTATCAAAGTATTGATTTGTTGATTTTGGAAGAGTTCTTGAAAAAGCTTTCCTAGCTTAGCAGAATAAGAGCGACTGTCTAAAAAAGCAGGATTTTTATACATTTTCTGCTTAATCTTATCGCTCATCGTCTGGCGTAATTTAGGGTTAGTTCCTAAGGCGATTGCTAACTGGATATAAGATTCTTTATTGTCAGCTATTAATTCAGGTATCTGGAGTTCTTTTAACAATGCTGGTCCTACCAAAGATCTAAACGTGTTTCCTCCCATCACTACTGGTGGTATGCTAAGTTCTAATGGATCGAGTAATGATGTTGCGCCAGCAAATGGAAAAGAGTCTAAATAAACGTCACCAAGTTTCAACCGTTCTTTAACACCAGCAACATTAGGGACCGCTTCAAGAATGATTAATCGATCTCGACTTAAATCATACTGGTCAAAACTAGCCATTAAACGCTTCTCAAAAGCGACAAATGCATAGTTGGAAGACCAGTTTGGATTAAACGGATAAAGAACTAGCCTTGAGTTAGGTGTTCCGGTAATTATCTTTACCCAAGCTGCTTCTACCTCTGGAGTAATTTTGTAAAAGTTAGCACCAGAAATGTAAACTACAGCATTTTGATCAATACCTAGTTTTTCTCTAGTAACACTTATTGTGCTAATCACCTGTTGCTCAGTAGCAAAATCATAACAGTGGGCAGAGCCGTCTAATGCAATTAGCGTTTCTGTATAATGCTGTTCAGCATCATTTTCTGGTTCAGTTAATTTGCCTGAGATATAGTAATCGATGTGACGCATACCAGTGGTTATGCAGGAACACACATTAGCAATTTGTACCCGTGCAAGCCGATGCAAGGCTATCAATGCAATTGCGTTTGTCCATGCTGTAATGTTTGTACCAATTAGCAGAATATCCAGGTCTCCCTCCCGGATAGTTTGCACTTGACTTTGCAAGTCTTGGGGCAGCAGAACCATAGCATCGGCGTGACCCGAGCAATACCGTTCTAGTCGATGAGTGCCTAGGTGTATAGTGTAAAGAATAATTTCAAATATATCTCTATTTAAGTATTTGTATACTGGTAACGTAGCAAAAGTGTCTGTCTGAGGCTGAAAATGTGCCGCTAGAATTCCTATACGAATTTTTTGTCGAGATGGCAAGCGCTCTGGAAAATTGTAGTCAATTGGGTGACCTTGAATTTTTAATGAAAATTCTAAGATATCAGCTCGCTTCTTACATATATTCTTCAGATTTTTTGCATTAAAGTAAAGAGGAACGAAGTTAGCATTTTTGCTAAAAAACAAGGCAACTTCTTGACATAACTTTGAATTTTGATTACTAAAAATTTGATTATGCAAATAATCTATCCATTTTTTCATGTATTGATAGTAATTTGCCGCTTCTCCAATTTCCCGAAATAGAGGAGGGGATTCAAGCATAAATCCTAAATAGTTATTAATAAACCATTGTGGGATAAAGGTAATACCATTTAGCAATGGTAACTGATCAGCACGAACGTAAAGCATAATCGCTAGAAAATAGTGAATAGCTTTCGGGCTATCCCATCCTCTAACAATGTGTGATACTAGCTCATCCACAAATATTTTTTCTGTATTTGTGAGGGGTTCATTTTTAATTCCACTGTTGAGCAATATTCGATGAGCCTCTCCTATATCACCTAAATAGGCTTTTTCAATTTCAGTCTCTTCTATAGTTAGCCAATAATCTGCAATCTCTTTTTGCAGCCGACGTATATCGGTCAGAACCAATTTATCAAAAGGATTGTCATGATATTTTTTGACTAATGATATAGCACTCTGAACTATGGGCGGAGCCTTTTTTCTAAAAACTAGAGCAATAAAAGTGTACTCTATTCCTTGCCAAAATATAGGTTTGTCCGAACAAGTAGGAATGTTTATATCTTCATTATCTATAGCAAAACCATATTGTTGGGCAACTTGTATTAATTTTTTAATATCAACTTTATCAAATATTTTCCAAGGTAAATTTAATGGTTTGATCGCATCATTTATACTGATTTTATCTTGCCAATAATCAGTTGTCAGAAACAGTAATCCGTTATAATTTAAAATCCTTGATGCTTCTTGAAAAAAAGCTTCTAAATTTACACCATGTTCAATAACAGAAATGCTCACAGCAAAATCGCCAAAATTATTTGGGAAAGGTGTTTTGGTTATATCCCCCTTATACAGACGATATGGCGCATTATTAATTTGGTTTTCTTCAACATCTAAATCG
>CAKZMA010001021.1 GCA_937127375.1 uncultured Coleofasciculus sp.
AATGACAAATGCCACGCATCTTTGACAACATAGAACAATCGCTGTTACCGACGTTACGGGATACCCTGAGAATTTCCCAACGGGCTGATTTTTGTGTCGGCTATTTTAATCTGAGAGGATGGCATAAAATTGATGATACGATTGAACAGTTTGGCGGTGGCGAAGGCGCTTGTTGTCGGCTGTTAATTGGGATGCAGCGCTTACCGAAAGATGATGTGCATTCGGCGTTGGCGTTGGGGTGTGAGGATAGAGGGATTGACAATAGCACGATTATTCGCTATAGAAAACAGATTGCCCAAGACTTTTGTGAACAATTAACCTGGGGCACACCCACGAATGAGGATGAAGCAGGTTTACGCCGATTGAGTCAGCAACTTAAAGCCCAGAAACTGATTGTTAAATTATTTCTGAGATATCCGCTTCATGCCAAATTGTATCTGATTCATCGCCGGGATATTAATAATCCCACGATTGGCTTTTTGGGTAGCAGTAACCTGACATTATCGGGGCTACAATACCAGGGCGAGTTAAATGTTGATATTTTAGATCATGATGCTTGTCAGAAGCTACAACTCTGGTTTGATCAGCGTTGGAATGACCGTTGGTGTATTGATATTTCCCAAGAATTAGTGGAAATTATTGATCAGAGTTGGGCAAGGGATACGTTAATTCCTCCTTACTATATTTATCTAAAAATTGCCTATCATTTATCGCAGGAAGCCCGGGCGGGGTTATCGGAATATCAGATTCCGCGCGAGTTTCGCCATCAGTTATTTGACTTTCAAAAAGCTGCTGTACAAATTGCTGCCCGTCATTTAAATCGTCGGGGTGGGGTATTGGTGGGAGATGTTGTCGGGTTGGGAAAAACCTTAATTGCTTCAGCGTTGGCGAAAATTTTGGAAGAGGATTTTTTCTTAGAAACTCTGATTATTTGTCCCAAAAACTTGGTGACAATGTGGCAAGACTATGTTCACCGCTACGGCTTACGGGCAAAAGTCCTGTCCTTAAGTCGGGTGCAGATAGAGTTACCGAATGAACGGCGTTATCGGGTGGTATTAATTGATGAGAGTCATAATTTGCGGAACCGAGAGGGGAAACGTTATCGGGCAATTCAGGAGTATATTGCGCTGAATGAAAGTCGTTGTATTCTGTTGACGGCGACGCCTTATAACAAAACCTATTTGGATTTATCCAATCAACTGCGTCTATTTGTTCCTGATGATCAAGATTTAGGGATTCGTCCCGAAAAACTGCTGAGTGAGTTAGGCGGAGAACTCGAATTTAGCCGCAAACATCAAGCTCCCGTGCGTTCATTGGCGGCGTTTGAAAAGAGTGAGTATCCGGATGATTGGCGAGAATTGATGCGGCTGTATATGGTGCGTCGAACTCGCAGTTTTATTCAGGATAATTATACGAAAGATGATAAACAAGGAGGAAAATATCTCAAGTTTCCCGATGGGAGACGGGCATATTTTCCCCGACGCCAACCCCAGACGATTACGTTTAGCTTGGGTTCAGAGAATGATCCTTATGCGGCGCTTTATTCAGAGGAAATGGTTAATCTGCTGAATTCCTTAAATTTGCCTCGATATGGATTGGGGAATTATGCGATATCAGAAAAGTCAGCTAAGGGGAAATCCTTAACCGCAGCAGAAGCGGTACAGCTAAAAGGGTTATCTCGCGCCGGGAAACGATTGATGGGATTTTGTCGCACCAACTTATTTAAACGCTTAGAAAGTGGTGGGGTAGCCTTCCTGCAATCCATTGACCGCCATATCTTACGCAATTATATTTTCTTGCACGCGATCGCACAAGGATTACCGTTACCGATTGGTTCCCAAGAGGCGGCGCTGCTGGATACTCGCACCAATGATGAGGATATGGATTCAGTGGCGGGAACGTTGCTGGATTTCGATGATGAGGAGGAAGAAGTCACGACAGAAGAATTATTATCTCAAACCGAGATAGACTATCGCCAACGGGCGGCGCTGATTTATCATGAGTATTCGACTCGGTATCAGCGGCGGTTTAAGTGGCTGCGTCCTCAATTATTTAAGGCGTCGCTGAAAAAAGATTTACTGGCTGATGCGAAAGCCTTAATCAGTCTCCTGAATCAATGTGGGGAATGGGATGCGAATCAAGATACTAAATTGGCGGCGTTAGTTCAGCTACTCGGTGAGGTTCATCCCCAAGAAAAGGTATTGATTTTTAGTCAGTTTGCGGACACGGTACATTATCTGACCAACCAACTCCAGCAACGGGGAATTAATCAGGTTGCAGGGGTTACTGGAAATTCTGCTAATCCGGCTGAAATCGCGTGGCGGTTTAGTCCCGTGAGTAACGACAAATCCGTCTCCTCTGAGGAAGAATTACGGGTTTTAATTGCCACCGATGTCCTCAGTGAAGGGTTAAACATGCAAGACTGCGCCATTATTGTCAATTATGACTTACCTTGGGCAATTATTCGCCTAATTCAACGGGCGGGACGAGTAGACAGAATTGGGCAAAATGCGGCTAAGATTCTTTGCTATTCGTTTTTACCCGCAGCGGGAGTAGAACGGATTATTCGACTCCGAGAACGCTTGCGTCAACGACTGCAAGAAAATGCGGAAGTGGTGGGAACCGATGAGGCATTTTTTGAAGAGGATACCAATGAACAGACGCTATTAGATTTGTATCACGAAAAAGCGGGGATTCTGGATGGCGATGAGGATAACGAAGTCGATTTGACTTCGGAGGCGTATCAAATTTGGCAGAATGCGACCCAGAATAATCCCACGCTGAAAAAGAAAATCGAAACTTTGGCAAATGTTGTCTATTCCACCCGCAAGCATACACCTACCACCAGCCAACCGGAGGGGGTATTACTGTATATGAAAACGGGTGAAGGCAATGATGCGTTGGCTTGGATAGATAAGCAGGGTAAAAGTGTTACCCAGTCTCAGTTTGAGATTCTGAGAATGGCACGCTGCGAACCAGAAACTCAGGCAATTAACCGTTATCCTTCCCATCATGATTTAGTCCAAAAGGGGGCGGAGTTAATTGCAGAAGAGGAGAAAAGTACCGGGGGTCAATTGGGGCGTCCTTCGGGGGCAAGATTTCGGACTTATGCACGGCTGAAACGGTATGTTAACGAGATGCCTTTGTTAGCGACGCCAGATTTACATAAAGCAATTGACCAAATTTATCGTTATCCCTTGCGACAGTCAGCGGTTGACCGCTTGAATCGGTCGTTAAAAAGTGGCATGGATGACCAACAGTTTGCTGAGTTAGTTGTGGCGCTGTATTTAGATGACCGTTTTTGTTTTGTTCAGGAGGAAGGGAGAACTCAAGACCCGGAAATTATTTGTTCGTTAGGATTATTTCAAGGATAAGCTAGGTAATCACCATGACATCACTCACTATTCCAGAAACCCAATTAACCCTCGCCGATTTTTTGGCACAACCGGAAACCAAGCCAGCCAGGGAATATGTCAACGGTAAAATTCACCAAAAGCCCATGCCTCAAGGAGAACATAGTACATTACAATGCCGCTTATCTGGAGCAATCAACCAGGTAGGTATCCCTGATAAGTTAGCTCATGCTTTTACTGAGTTACGCTGTACCTTCGGTGGACGTTCTATTGTTCCCGATGTATCTGTTTTTACCTGGGAGCGTATTCCGCGTAAAGCCAATAATCGGATTGAGAATAAATTTAAAATTGCCCCAGATTGGACAATTGAAATTCTCTCTCCTGGCCAATCCCCTAGTCGGGTGATTGATAATATCCTGTTCTGTTTAAATCATGGGACAAAGCTAGGATGGTTTATTGAACCGGATGATGAATCGGTTATGGTATTTCAACCGAATCAGTTACCTGTTGTTAAGTATAAGACAGATAGTTTACCCATTCTTGATAGTTTAGGCAATTGGCAGCTTACGGTAGCGGATGTGTTTAGTTGGTTGAATTTGGATTAAAATTGTGTAGGAGCGCACCGACGTGCGCCCGTGTCAACTTAAGGTAGAAAACCAATGCTGGCAAGGTTTTAAACCGTGTCTATCTACTCCTCAACATTTTCCCCCTCATCCCCTAACCCCTTCTCCCACCGTGGGGAGAAGGGGAACCAGACTCTCTTACTCCCCTCTCCCCGGCGTGGGAGAGGGGCTGGGGGTGAGGGGTTTAGCTTAAGTTGACACCAATGACCGACGTGCGCCCCTACAACTTACAAACCCGTATCTTTTTCTGAGAATATGGTTCAAACAATTCAAGCTAGAGATGTCACGCTAGGACAATTAGAAACTCACTTCCAGCTTCAGCGAGTTGAGGATGAACAGTTCTTCCCAGAATGGCATGGTGATTTACCCGAACTTACCGACTGGCAAAACCAACTCTTAGAACAAGTCCGTTCGGGCTATTTCAATTTACTCAAACAACCCCCTTTACTCGAAAAACCTATCAACCTCGCCGTTGTCTCCCCATTATTATTTATCGGACAATTTTATCTATCGCCTTGGAATTTAAGAGCCGAGAGTACTGTCCAAATCTTTGCTCAAGACGAAGAACGCGGAATTATTGTTAAAGGGAATCTTGACACCTTGATTCTCAAAGACAAACTTTGGGTGATGGTGATTGAATCCAAACAAGCTAATTTCTCTGTAGAGGCTGGATTAGCGCAAATTCTCGCCTATATGCTAGGGAACCCTAATTCAGCACAACCGAGTTTCGGGATGATTACGACTGGGGGAAGTTTTCTTTTCCTGAAAGTTGTCAAAGATACTACCCCTCTGTATGCTATGTCTGATTTGTTTGGAATTGGCAATCGCCAAAATGGTTTGGGTGATGTCCTCAGAATTTTAAAGAAGCTGATTTATCTATCTAGTTCTGCTAATTTGGAATAAAGGGTGGTACATCGATAAGGGCGCACGTCGGTGTCAGGGCGCACGTCGATGCGCCCCTACGCCAAAATGTGTCACGTTAGTGGTTAGCGCTTTGGTGTTTAAGGCG
>CAKZMA010001022.1 GCA_937127375.1 uncultured Coleofasciculus sp.
AGTTAGGTTGACATAGACTCAATGCCAGGTTAATTTGTGATAATTTAACGGTTTGTAGTCTGGGTTTCTAACTCACTAATCCGTTCCACCATCGTGCTTAAAACCTGTTGCAAGCTATCGGTTGTTTCGGAAATTACTCCATTGCCCAGATTCGGGGGAGTAAGATTAACCCGATCAGGATTTTCTCGGATAATTTCGGCTAAACCAGGGTCAAGCTCAAGGATTTCAGGGGGAAGTTGCCGTATCGGAAAAATTGGGAATTGAAACTGAGTGAGCGTAACTTTAGAACCGCCTGTAGCTGTGGGCAGCGCATAAGCAAGTTGGTCAAAGTCTACGTTGTCTGTGGGAAAGTTTTGCGGCAAGAATGTTCCCCGTTGCTGAGGAGTCAGCAACAAGTCAAAGGAGTTAGAACCAAATAAATTAGCTAAGGAAAGCGTGACAAATCCACGTATTTCAGTATCTGCGGCGGCAACAACATTTCGGTCGGTGACATTGGGTTGTAAAAGAAATAACCCTGTATCGCGTGGAGGAAGGGATATAAAATAGGTTTGGTTCGTTGCATTTGAAAACCCTGGAATTAATGGACTATTTGAACCCCCGACATCAAAAAATGCCAGTAGCGGTTGGCTGTTTAGGTTGGGAGACTGAGCGGTGAAATTGACTCGCAGTCGGACAGGATTACTGCTATTGAGATTAGAGATCGTCAAAAAGTAACCCTGGATAATAGTCCGACCTGCGCCTAATATGTCAGCAGCCGGCTGCACTAGGGGTTTAACCAAAAGCTCGAATGTAGAAACAACTGTGGATACAGCCATTCGCTTGAAACTCCTTTAATAGAACATCAGAATTGAGTACTGCTTCCGAGAAATTCACATTGCTTTGTCAGTAAGGTATGACTGATCAATTGATTTCCGCCGCGCTGTACTTCGTGATTAACCGGGTTGTCTCTCGGTTATTACTAGAAACGAGGATTAAGCAGGGACTATTCCAAATTTATACAAAACTTTACATTAGGAGTTGAAGGCTACACAAACAAAGAGGAGGCGATTGAAATCGCAGCTACACAAATGTATGCGAAGCCTTCCCGAAGGGTAGTCCGCCTACGCGGACTAAATTATAACGGGGGTAGCTATCCTGGCTTTGGGGGGGTAAGTTTTTTCTGATATAAAGAGTGTAAATTTAACAAACTCGCCCTAAAAGGTATCTTACCAGCGGGTTTTGATGAGCAATATTAAACAAGTAAGTCGGGAAGAAGATTTAACTGCTGATGAGGTTGAAGGCATCTTTAACTGGGTCAGCAACAGCCTAAAAAAAAAGATTGGGGTTGCGTCAAACGGTTAAGTATGGATGAAGTTAGCAAGCGCAAGGGAGCTAGGGAGTTTGTGACTGTAGTGAGTGATGTTGAACGGGCTTGCCTCCTAGAAGTTATCGACAGCCATAAGCAGCAAGATATTCTTGAAACTCTCAAACAGCAACCAATTGAAGTAAGGGCGCAAGTCACGGAAGTCAGTGTTGATATGTGGGCAGAATTTCCGAAGGTCATCAAGGAAACTTTTCCCAATGCCGTAGTGGTCATTGATAGATTTCATGTAATGAAACTCGTCAATAATACCTTAAACAAAATTCGTCGCTGCGTGGGAGTGACAGCTAAAGGCAGTAAATATTTACTGCTCAAAAACAATCAAGACTTGACAGAAACTGACCAAGAGCAGCTCGAAAAATTTTTAAGTCAGTCAGCCTGCTTAAGATTCGCCTATGAAATGAAAGAAGAGACACCTGGATCAGCAAGATGTGTCACCGGAACAATTAGCGATCGCAGGAGTGGGGGCGCGAGTTATTCCCTCCTTGGAAACGGCTGGATATGCAGTAACTGAAGCCTTTCCCGTACCCCGCTCAGTATCCGATATTACTCCCCAGGTACAAGAAATTTTGCTGACGATTGAACAATGGCGAGAGGAACGGCAATGCGATCGCATCCTCTTATTTTATAATCATCCTTTATCATTAGTTAGTAGATAGAAGGAAACAGCCCTGCTAGGCTGGCGGGTTATTTCTGCCACGCTGGTCTAGGAATTTATTTAACTCAGCAGGTTTTGATGTACCCAAAGGGCAGCCTGAGTGCGATCGCGCACATCCAATTGTCAGAAAATAGAAGCTATGGGAAGGCTACGATCGTTTCATTACAGTATTAAAGATTGGATAAGGTTCACCCGATTGGGTGAACGGAATGGGGGAAGTTAGGTGCTGCTAAATCATGCTACAGTAAGCTATTCCAATGAGAAAGTTTAGTTTTCCACATTAGCTGATTATCTCTAGGTAATATGACTTATTTTTTAGGTAAAAGCAGCCAATATTTAGCTAAATTTCAAAAAATACAGCCAGCTTATTCTGCTTTACTAGGATGGTTACTCATTTCTCTAGTGGGACTCAGTGCTTGCGGACAACCTGCCAATCAGAGTGACGTTTCAACTCCAATTTCCCCACCTGAATCTGACGTCTCCGAAACCGAGTTATCCCAACCTGAATCCCCTGCACCCAATTCAGCAGAAACTCAATCCCCAGACAGCACGGAATCTCGTGTCCAACGTCGAGTTAAAGTCTTTTTTCCGATCGCGCGATCGCAAGATCCCACCAACGTCAAATCGGTTTGGCGAACCCCATCTAGTCAAGGAGTTGCCCAATTTGCGATCGCCCAACTTCTCGCTGGTCCTACCTCCTCAGAAAAACAGCAAGGACTTGCTACCGTTCCCCCGCTAACTGGAGAGTCTAACTGTGGTCAAGACTTGACAATTTCGATCAATAATGGCGTGGCTCAATTGCAATTCTGCCGAAACATAATTCACGACGGTATTGCAGATTCAGTGCGAACTACAACTGCCATTGAGAAAACGCTTAAACAATTTTCTACGGTTAGTCATGTAATAATACTTGACAAAAATGGAAACTGTTTGGGTGATGAAAGTGGGGATAACCTTTGTTTAGGAAAAGGCTCGAATCCCGTGAAGCTAACTCCCCTCTCTCAAATTGCGATTAATGGTTTTGGACCTGTAAATATAGGCATGACGGTTGACCAAGCATCACAAGCGGCAGGATTTGATTTAATTCCTGTTAGCTCAAACCCTAATCCGGTTTGTAGTTACTATAAGCCTACTCAACTGTCCGAAGGACTTAATGCTAATTTTATGGTCAGGAACGGACGTATTGCCCGAATTGATATTAAAGATTCTCGCCCGACAACAGTCAGTGGAGCAAGGGTTGGCGATACAGAAAACCAGGTTAAATCTCTTTATGGGGAACGGCTTCAAGTGAATCCTTTACCCAATTCCGAACAGGGTCATTTCCTGACATTTGTTCCCCAAAGCCAAAGAGACCAGAATTTACGCCTTAAGTTTGCCACAGATGGAACTAAGGTAACTCAAATTATTATCGGGAAACGTCCCGAAGTCGATTATATCGAAGGCTGTCTGGATATCGTCCCTGGTGGAGTCTAATTAAGTTTTAATTAATGATGAAAAAAATTAGCGCAATTGCCCTAATAATGGCTTTGTGGATACTCGGCAACTGTAAATTAGGTGTTACTCAAGCTGCCTTATCCAGTCAACGTCGTTCGTTTAAACAATGGTGTCTTCAACAAGAGAGTTTGTCCGATGAAGCGAAAAAAACAGTGGCGGTACTGTTAAACAAGGCAGGCACAAATAATTGTGAACAAGCCGATCATAATCTGTCAAGCCGCACTCAGCTTAACCTCAGAATCCAAAACATAACGGATATACGCCCTCTTTCTGGATTAACGAATCTGAGAACGCTTTACCTCGGCTCTAACTTAATCTCAGATGTCAGTCCTTTAGTCGAACTCACGAATCTGAAGAAGGTTGACCTTAGCAATAACCAAATAACAAATGTTAACCCTCTGTCTGGACTAACTAATCTAGAATGGCTTGACCTTAGTCGTAACCAAATAACAAATGTTAACCCTCTGTCTGAACTAACTAATCTAGAATGGCTTGACCTTGGTCATAACCAAATAACAAATATCAGCCCTCTGTCTGGACTAACTAATCTAGAATTTTTTAACCTTAGCCATAACCAAATCACAGATTTTCGGATTCTTTCTGCGCTAATTAACTTGAAAGATATTGCTCTCAACAGCAACCAAATTACAGATATTTACCCTTTAGCTGAACTAACGAATCTGAGACGGATTTCCCTCAATAATAATCAAATCATGACTGTTCGTCCTTTAGTCCAACTAACAAATCTGGAGTCGCTTTACATTGGTAATAACCAAATCACAGATATTCGCCCTCTTTCTCAACTCACGAATCTGAGGCAGCTTGCCCTCAATCATAACCAAATCACGGATATTCGTCCTCTTTCTCAACTCACTAATTTGACGGGTCTTGCGCTCAGTCATAACCAAATCACAGATATTCGTCCTCTTTCTCAACTCACTAATCTGGAGTGGATTCATCTCAACTCTAACCAGATAACCAATATCAGCCCTTTGGTTAACCTTAGCAACCTAACTGGACTTGATCTTCACTCCAACCAAGTTACTAATGTTAGTCCTTTAGTTCAACTCACAAACCTAAAGTGGATTGACATCAGATTTAATCAAATCACCGATATTAGCTCTCTTTCTGGATTAACGAATCTGATGAGGCTTTACCTTGAAGGCAATCCGATTATACCACCGACTTGTCCATCCACTTACTCATATATTTGCTTTTGGGGAAATAGTGATGAGGAGTAAACTTGCCCTGCACCTTGTTTAATGACTCTCATGAAAGGCTTAATCACTGTTATCATTTCTCACCCTACCATCTGGCATGATAGTATTGCAGAAATGCACGTCGGTTAAATTGGCATTTCGCAGGTTAGTATCCCGTAAATTTGCATAGCTTAAATCGGCATAAGACAAGTCAGCCTCTTCTAAATTGGCATGACATAATTTGGCATCAGTTAAATCAGCACCATTGAGGTT
>CAKZMA010001023.1 GCA_937127375.1 uncultured Coleofasciculus sp.
AGGGAATGGGGAATAGGGAATAGGGAACAGGGAACAGGGAACAGGGAACAGGGAATAGGGAATTTAATCAATCAGAATATCTTCTTGTTGATTATCCTCTACTGGATGCTGCCATTCAATATTTGGCATGGATTCAAATGCCCGTCGTAACGAATCTTCCCACAATTTGCGAATCTTTGCCAGATAGGGATCACCTAAGCGCAGTTGCAGTTTCTGGCGAGCCATAAATGTGCCAGCTTCATACATGACCAAGTTAATCGGAGGTCCAACTGAAATATTCGATTTCATGGTTGAATCGATAGACAGCAGAGCGCACTTGGCAACAGCCTCTAGGGGCATATCATAAGTGAGCGTTCGGTCAAGGATGGGTTTGCCATACTTAGTTTCGCCAATTTGCAGAAACGGCGTTTCCAGCGTGGCTTGAATAAAATTCCCTTGGGTGTAAATCAGATAGAGTTGCGGTGCTTCGCCGCGAATTTGACCCCCGACTAACAAACTACAGTTAAAATCAATGCGATCGCGTTCTAACCAAGGACGGTCTTGATCTTGAATTTGTCGCAGTTTGCTGCCAATATAACGAGTCACCTCATACATATTCGGGAGGGAGTGGATATTCAGTTCTTCCTGACTTTGTAGATCCCCATGCAACCGATTGATCACCCCTTGGGTAATCGAAAGGTTTCCTGATGTACATATAACAATCGCTCGTTCTCCTGGCAGGGAAAAATCAAAAAGCTTATTGTAAGTAGAAATATAGTCTACCCCGGCATTGGTGCGAGAGTCTGCCGCTAAGACTATACCAAAACGGTTAATAATACCCAGACAGTAAGTCATTGCCAAATTACGTCCTCATGAATTCGACTGAGAACCCGATGTAAACACCAGGGTTCACCCGCATTCGCCAATTGATGGCACGGCGTAGACTGATGTTGCCTGGACTGGATTAGCGAATTGTCCCTTTGGTAAGGTTTTATACTACTCCTACGCATCTTCATTGGTATATTTACAAGTCCTCTAATTCCAGCGTAATCCTCCTGAGGGACTTCTGGGACAAAAAATTGGTCATTCGTCTTATGTCTTATGTCTTATGTAAAGTCAGGGCGGGTTTAGTTAAATCTGGGTGTAACCAAAAAGATAGTAGTGAAACCCGCCCCTACAGAATCTCCCTGATCTGACACCTATCTCCCAGACGTGCCATGGCACGTCTCTACATTGCTCCCTATCTCCTCAATTAGCAGGCTGAGAGGCTAACGCCGCTGACTGACAAGTACCAGGTACAGGGGATTGAGTATTGACCTCTACCTGTTTATATCCGGCTGTAGTCAACAACTGACTCACAACGAGTTCGGCGCGTTCGTTGGCTTTGTTTAATACCCCTTGCTCACAGGCATTGAAGACTATTTTCTTCAACGTCTCTTGTTGCGCCAACATCTGCAACTGGGGCGCTGTATCGGGTCCTAATCCCAAGAATCCGCGATTGTAGTCATACACCTGTGACCGATTCACGTCAATTTTGCTGTCTAAAATTTTGGGGGGTGGCAGTTGAAGTTGCAGCGTATCATTGACAGTTTGCACATTTTCTGGTTTTAGTTCCGCCAAATCGACACCAGCCCGCACCTCACCATAAGCAATATAAAGGAGTGTGGTTTCCGCGATCGGATACCCTGCCAACGTCCGAGCTTGACGAGTCGGAACCACCGCCTCCATCGTAAACACCGCCGTGGTTAAGTCGCTAGCCTCCCGCACTTGCTGGACAATCAAGGAGCGCACGTCAACTTCGGGTGCGGGTTGAGGGGTGCTAAATAGCGTCGTTACTTGTCCCAGAAAACGAGACCCGGTGCGCCATACCCCAATGCCAAAAATCAGGGCGACAACTACCGTAGCGCCTGTAGTCATTAGCATCAGGTTTCTCAGTATCCCGAACTTATGGGGACTAATCTGATATTTGTCAAATGGATTATTCATGGCATTACTCCTTAAACCGGGCTGTCTGGGTGTCTCTAAGTATAAGATTAGCGCTTTGGCAGAAGCAGAACTTTTTGATTAAATGTATATCAGGATACAAAAAACTGAGTCAAATCTCTCCTCCACTCCTCTAGAATACCGATGTAGCCATCCAATCATCGACTCAAATTCCTCAAACAGGTAACATAAGCCAGAGCTAATATCTTCACCTGTCGCACCAATCCAATCCTACAATTGAATCAGGGCGGGTTTTGTT
>CAKZMA010001024.1 GCA_937127375.1 uncultured Coleofasciculus sp.
ATAAAATAATCAATGGTGGGAATTCCAGAAGCGTCCCACCCCAACCAAGTTACTTGAATCGGTGCAGGTTTGAGTGCCACGACCTCACAAGTGATATCCAGCGTAATGCTATCTAAATCGACTAATATATCAATATTATCATTATAAATTTTATCGGCAATTTCTAGGCAATCCCTGGTCAACTTATTCACTCGATCGGAATGTTCCACAAACCACTCTTGTAACGGATCATTGACCTGGAATTGGTAATTTACAAAATAACTATGAATTTCAAATTTATCGTGGTCATGATGCTCAAATATCCATCGAGCTAACCATCCTACAGAATGTCGTCCCAGACAATGGGAAAGGTATCCGATTTTGAGTGGTTTTGTTGGCTTATCATTCTTACCCTTCGCTGAAGAACGCTGGCGGTATGTTTTAATTCGCTCCTTCTCATAATGTTCAATACCCACTTGATAAAGCTGAAGGACTTGGTTCTGTAGTAAACGGTTAGTTTTTGCTACATCTCTTAAATAAGGCAAAAGGAAAGTAGAATTGACAATGCGAGAAGTACTGTTGCGATCAGCTAGGATAGGTTGGACTTTAATGAGCGATTGTAATAATGATTGGTAATACTCGAATACAGTAAAGACTTCTTGCCAGCGACCTCCTGTAATCATCAGCTCTCGCAGTAAAAGGCTATGGGCAAAAACTTGATCTGGCAATGTTCGCGCACTAGCACAGCACAATTGAGCAATTTTTATACTTTCTTCATAATTCAAATTATGATGATGAAATGTTGCTAAATGACTTAAAACCTCTATGTTCTCAGCATCTAACTGCAAAGATAACTTCGCTAGCTGTATGGCTGGCTTGGGCTGATTGGCGCCATAAGCAATTTTAGTAGCTGCTAGCATTAACACATAGATAAAAGCTTGAGGGTTATGGGCATAGGATAGGGAAACTTCTGTAAACTCAAGCACATCTGAATCAACAGGAGCATAATCTAGAACCTTTTGCAAAACTGACAATAAAATATTAGGATTAACGCCTAGGTTTGAGCCAGACTTCAGGCACTGAATAACTCCTAGAGAACTTAAATCCTCTCCTGTAAATTTTTGCAGTTCAATAGAAAGTTGAATAATGTGTAAAAGATTATTCAGATTATCCGGCTGAATTTCTCGGATGTGCTGACGAATTGTCCAAGCCAGAGGATAATTATCCAAAGCTTGCTGTCGCTCGGCTTCAGCTTGTAATATTTCAATCAATTCCTCTGTCCACTGATCGATTTCCTCTGAGGAACCTTCCATCATGGCTAGCATCCAAGTGGTTTGGGCTTCTGTCTCTTGCCCTTGCAGCAGTAACATTAACCCGAAATACCAGTAGTGATGTTTTACAGCAGGTTCAGCTTCAATCGCTTGTTGATATAGAGCGGCGGCTTTGGCGTAATTGCCTTGACTGAGATAGGAGAGGACTTGGTTTTGCCAACTTGCTTGAGTAAGAAGATCTTTATCAGGATTGATCATTGCCACAACTATTTAGATTAAGAGTTTTGAACTGAATATAAAAGGAGTGGGTATCTAATAGATACCCACTTCTTGGGATTAGAATATTCAAACTCAACCCACTAGGTAAAGTTATCAATCTAAAGCTTCATAGCCACTAGTGCAATCAGGTACATTGTTAGTACCAAATGCAACACCACTACTTGCAGCCGCCGCTGGGCTTGTTGATTGGCACAATAAAGCCAGAGTGGTTGTTTCACCTGTATCAAGTTTTCCTACTGTTGCACCTCCAACATATGCTCTCAGAGTTGTGGTGTTTGTGGGATCTCCCATACTAATAACGTTGGCATTAACCTGAGCGCTCGTAATGTCATACTTGTAGTTTGTTGTCTGAGTTGCAATGCCAAGACCCAAGGTGCTAAAACTGGTTGTAAATTCGCCTTTCTCCAGGAAGTAGGCTTGCTGTTGTCGGTTCATAGAGCCGACATATTGCTTTGCCTCAGACTCCTTAGCTTTATTCGCTTGGTTGAGGAAGGAGGGCAGGGCGATAGCAGACAGGATACCAATAATAATGATTACCACCAGCAGTTCAATCAAGGTGAACCCCTGATCCTGTTTTTTCTGGTTCAGGTATTGCAGGTACTTGGCTTTGACGTCGAGTTTCATATAATGATGTCTCCTTGGGGGATGGGATGCTTGACTAATAACTCCTTGACTCTAACTTACCCAGTTCCGTTCACTTTCCTATCACCCTGGCGACAAAATTTTGGTCATTAGCTTGGCAACAGCTAAGGCTTATCGCTGCAAAAGCACATAGAGAAAGGCTTCTAGGGTGGTTAAGAGTTCCTGAATTTCCGCAAAAGCCGCCTGTTCGCTCATCGGTTCTAGAGTAACCGGATGCAAGGGTTTAATTTTCAACCACCGTTCTACGAGGGACATAACCGACTGGGGTTCTTCCCACAAAGGCAGTAGACAACTTGCCTGATTACTCTCTATAGTAATGGGAGCCAGCGTTGGCGCCGGAATATAACGACTAATCTCGAAGGGTCTCTGTCTAGCGATGCACTCCTTTAGGTCTTTCTGATAATGGGGCGTTTTGAGTTGAGGATGCAGGTGTACCCAAACTTCCTGCCAATCCGATAACTCCCACTTCTCAATTGGAACTGAAGCGTCAGCTTGACCCGGATGACCGCACCAGAAATCTAACAACCGATGAATTGGCTGGAGTAGCTCAAACAAATGTAACCGTTGCTCTGTGGGGATTTCTGACAAACCCATCGCCAAAAAAATCGGTAAATCATCGGGGTCTTTGAATAAGTCCATTAACTCCCAATGTCGCCACAGCACCATACTGACAAATTCCAGGTCTACAGCCCTCAAAGCATTGAACAGATCGGGAATAGTATAGCCTTTATCCCCTTGGAGCAGGTAGTTCATTAATACGATTTCTTTATTGTTTTCTTCTTCATAGTTAGAATTCCAGGTTTTCGCTTTGAGA
>CAKZMA010001025.1 GCA_937127375.1 uncultured Coleofasciculus sp.
CCCACACCCAACCCCAGAATACAATCGACAATAGCGCCACAAAGGGTGAAAGCTTAAGGGTACGTCCCTGAAGACGGGGATCAACGAAGTTGCCTAAAATCACTTGAATGACAGCCAAACCGACTAACGTTGCTACTCCCCGCCCGATTCCTTGAAAAATTAGCGCCAGTAGAGTGGGCGGGAGTACCGCGACAATCGACCCTAAAGTGGGGATGTAGTTGAGAACAAATGCGATCAATCCCCAAACCACGGCAAAATCTACCCCTAGCACCCAACACCATAAACCCGTCAGTATACCCGTCAGGACACAAGTCAACGACTGAATTAGAAGATAGCTTCGCAGCTTATCGCTCATTCTAGCGACAGCATTGACTACCTTAGCACTGGTTTTAGACGCCAAACTCCGTTCAATTTTTTCTCGGTACTGTCCGACTTCGAGTAAAAGTAAGACGAGTAGCGAGATTATTAAAATAAATAGGCTTAACCCATCCCAGAGAAACTTAAGTCCGCCGATCGCTTCATTGGTTAATTGACCCTGGGAATCTTGGGAGGATAACTGTTCTACTGGAAGCCCCCGTTGTTTTGCCCAAGCCATCCCATCCTGGAACATCTGCTGTAAGCGGTCAAGGTATTGGGGTGCTTTAGGTTCCACAATTTCCGCACTCAGTAGCAGTGCGCCGATGGCTAAGCCGACAACGCCAGCCAGAACCAGCATGACAATGACCAAACTCAGCCAATGGGGGACATGACGGTTGAGCCAACGTTGCAGGGGATGGACTAACACCGCGATGAAAAAGGCAAACGCTAAGGGGATGGTAATCGCACTGGTTGCTTTAAGCGCCGCGATCGCGCTTGATAGTAGCGATGATCGTCAGCAGGATTTGAATCGTTTTTGCCGATACGCGCATAGATCAGGTCTTGATCGGTCTATCTATTGTCTGCGATCGATGCCTTCCCCTGTCATCTACCTCAAGACTTGGCTTGAAAATGCTTAGGCTGCATGTCTGTCAGGGGAATGATCAGCAATATCCCCTAACAGGGCAGGAATTCGTTACAATGTCTATTGAGACTCAAAGCGGTGACTACGTTTGTTTTCAGTATTCATAGGTTTTTCCCCTAAAGTATTGACAGGCTGTTCTCCGAAATCTTGGCTCTCGACACACTTTTTGATTGGGGAGAACATCAATCGATGTCAATTTATGTAGGCAATCTCGACTACTCCGTTACCTCTGAAGACCTTAGCGAAGTCTTTGCCGAGTATGGTACTGTCAAGCGAGTTCATCTGCCGACTGATCGCGAAACAGGTCGTCTGCGCGGGTTTGGCTTTGTGGAAATGGGGACGGAAGACGAAGAAGCCTCAGCAATTTCTGAGCTAAACGGCGCTGAATGGATGGGTCGTGAACTCAAGGTCAATCAAGCGCGACCTCGTGAAGATCGTCCAAAAAGCGGTGGTGGTCGCCGAAACAACCGCTTCTAGGTTTTGAGTTGACTGTGGCGCTTATGTGTGAATCTACAGAAGCGTTTTGTTGTATTGATGGAGACATCTAAAATGGCTAAACGCCGCAATTTGAAAAAAGAGAAAGCCTCTCGCAACCAAGCTTATGCTCGGCAGTTTCGCAAGAAGTCTTCTTCTTCTTCTTTCTCAAGAAACAAGCGCTATTTTGGTAATCGTGATACCAAAAACGAAAATGAAAATGAAGGTGAAGAAAAAGAGGCTGAGTAGTAATCACTCGCGACTCTTGTCTTGGGTGAAAGCAATCTCATAAAGCTCCGATAGTATCGATAAGGGACAGGTTAACTAACCTGTCCCTTATTTATTTGAAATGAGTTGGCTCAAATGAATAAACGCTGGACTTAGAAATTCATTTCAGCCGCTTGTACTTTCTCAATCTGCTTTTTCTTCAAGACAAGGAAGAGTTGAGAAAACATAATCGCAACAATGAAGACCATTAGCCACTTAATCCGAGCCGGGTCTTGTAAGACAATTTCGCCGTCTACTTGACCAAATCCACCGACATTAGGATCAGTGGTTAAAGCGTCACCTGCGGCGACTTCTTGCCCTTCGGAAACCACTAATTCGGGTCCTGCAGGAATGGTATTTACAACTGTGTCACCCTCAGAGGTTTGAATGGTAACGTCGTAGCCGCCTTCTTCTAACTTGGTAATTTGAGAAATTAAACCGGCTTTTGTGGAATTGTAGACCGTGTTGTTACTCTTATTCCCAGCCGGATAAACCTGACCACGACCTCGGTTAGCGCCAACGTGAACCGAGTATTTGCCAAAATGGACATCTTTTTCCGTTTTTGGATTCGGAGAAAGAACCGGGAACACAATTTCTTGATACTGTTCACCCGGTAGGGGACCAATAATCACTACATTGTCTTGGTCTGCGCTATAGGGCTGGAAGTAAAGTCCGCCAACTTCTTCCTGTAATTCTTCAGGAATGCGGTCTTCGGGAGCAATTTTAAAGCCCTCTGGTAACATGACCACAGCGCCGACATTGAGACCGCCTTGGGAACCGTCTCCTAAGACCTGTTGAGTGTCAAGGTCATAGGGGATTTTTACCACGGCTTCAAAGACGGTATCTGGTTTAACCGATTGGGGAAGTTCCACTTCCGTGGGTTTCGCTGCGAGGTGACAGTTAGCACAAACAATCCGTCCGGTGGCTTCACGGGGAGTTTCCGGGGCGGTTTGCTGCGCCCAGAACGGATAAGCCGCCGCCGACTGGGGAAGGGAAATATCACTAATGAAGAAAAATGCCGCTGTTGCCAAAGTCAGCAAGAGGGCTTGGGTAATAATCCGCTTACTGCTTTTGTACATCACCGATAAAGAAGGTGTTCTCATCGCTTAAGGAAAAAATTCACAATTCAAAAATGGGCTGTGTCATTTGCCCCTAACGAAGGACAAATGACGAAAACAATTAAGTCCACCAAGGATCGTTATCCGTGCGGAAATCGGTTTCCGTCCACTGGGAAAAGGTCAGGTTATCGTCTTCGGTGACATCGGCGTGAACCAAGGCTAAAGACAATGGAGCCGGTCCACGGACTACTTTGCCCTGACTATTGTACTGAGAACCATGACAAGGGCAGACGAATTTGTTCTCACTGGCATTCCAGGGAACCACACATCCCAGGTGAGTGCAGATCGCGTTGATCCCGTAGTCCGCGATCGCTTTGTCTTCGGTCACGACTACATAAGTGGGATCACCTTTGAGTCCTTGAGCCAAGGTGCGATCGCCTGGGTTATGGCTGCTTAAAAATTCGCTAACCTGGATATCATTGCCCAAAGCATCCTTAGCGGTGACACCACCGCCAGCACTACCACTTGATGGGGGAATAAAGTACTTGACGATTGGATAGAGGGCACCGACGAAAGTACCCGTAATCGTACCAAACGTCAAGAGGTTCATAAATTGACGACGCCCCATATCGGGGACATCTGGGGAGCCAGACACTTGAGCCATAACTGAACGCCTAAGGGTATATTTTTTTTAACAACTCTGGGATGATTCCCAGCATTTTCTTTACCCCGCTCCTTTTATGAAGAGGGATTCAACCGCGAGCAGGGTTGCCACAATCCTTATGTAAGTAAGGATTTACGGCTTAAGCTATGAGTATTATTACATTCTTTGTACCCTTCTCATAAAGTAAAGAAACTTTATCTTTGTAAAAAAATGTAAACAATCAGCCAGGTAAGGGATCTATGACAGCACAAGAGTTGCACCAAATCCTGCTCAGCAAGTGGGGACGCTCTTATGACATCCAGCTTCGGCGGACTCAGGGAAAAATTTTTGTTCAGGTGATGTGGAAGTACCTAGAGCAGAAGTCGTTTCCCCTGTCTGAAGCCGAGTATCTAGAGCGTCTGGACGCCATTGCCCATTATCTTAATGGTTGGGGTGCGGTTTCCCAAGTGCAAGAATACATCCAGCAAACTCGTGAGCGTCCCCGGTTGGGTAAAGCCGTGAGCATTCCAATTGAGATGGGGGAACGGGCGTCGGAATGGATGTTGGATGATTTTTAGGGGGTTGGATGATTTGTCGGGGTTTGGTGACCCAATCATTTGTCGGGGTTTGGTGACCCAATCATT
>CAKZMA010001026.1 GCA_937127375.1 uncultured Coleofasciculus sp.
GTCATGCTGAGTGGAGTCCGGAGCGAAGCGGAGGAACGAAACGAAGCATCTGCGTTCTTCACATTTCCTAGTACAGGATACAGAATTTATGTCCAGGTACTAATAACCATCGAGGTTAGGACAAATTTCACTGACTGGTATGCTGGTGGGTTGAGCGAAGTCGAAACCCACCTACGGTATATCAAATAACTGTTGCACGTACAAGAAAATTCAGCGCTGATGTTGCCTTCGCCACTAATCAGGTATAAAATCCTCTCAACTCAAAACGTCGATCCATCTCCAACGGAAGGTTGCCAATGAAAATTAGCATTTTTGGCCTTGGCTATGTCGGTACGGTAACGGCAGCTTGTTTAGCGCGAGATGGACAGGAGGTCATTGGCGTCGATGTCAACCCGGAGAAGGTAGCTTTAGTGGGGGCGGGAAAATCGCCAATTATAGAACCACAACTGGGTAAATTACTGGCAGAAGGGGTAGCCACTAAGCGGATTCAGGCGACAACAGATGCCGAAGCAGCAGTCATGGCATCAGACATTTCCCTAATCAGTGTTGGTACTCCTTCCACAGAACGAGGAGAAACTGACCTCAGTTACGTCTTTAACGTCTGTAAGGAAATCGGCACAGCCATTAAGCATAAGACAGCCCCCCATGTCGTTGTCCTACGCAGTACCGTCCCCCCAGGGACATTGGAACGCTGTCAGGCTTTACTCACAGATACGCTTGGCATCAAAGCCGTACACTTAGCCTTTAATCCAGAGTTCTTACGGGAAGGTTCTGCTATCCGCGACTACGACGCCCCAGCTTACACTATTATTGGCACAGAAGATCCGATCGCAGAAGCCGCAGTCCGGCAAATGTATGCCACAGTAAACGCTCCCATCATTGTCGCTAAACCTGCCGTAGCGGAAATGGTTAAATTTGTGGCAAATACTTGGCACGCTGCTAAAATTTCCTTTGCCAATGAAATCGGCAGAATTGCTAAAGCCTTTGACATCGACGGGCGGGATGTAATGAATATTATCGTACAAGATACAAAACTCAATGTCTCCCCTACCTATATGCGCCCCGGATTTGCCTTTGGCGGTTCCTGTCTGCCCAAAGACTTGCGTGCCTTGCTGTATTGTGCCAGAACGATGGACGTTCCCGTCCCTCTGCTCAACGCCATCCCCACGACCAACCAACTCCAGATTGACTTAGCAGCACAGGCGATACTGCGTTCTGGCGCACGCCGAATCGCTGTCTTAGGTTTAGCCTTTAAATCGGGTACAGATGACTTAAGAGAAAGTCCGGCTGTGTTACTGGTAAAGCATTTACTGGGAGAAGGATGCGAGGTGAAGATTTATGACAAAGCTGTAGAGGAAGCTTGGCTAGTCGGTACTAATTTAGCCTATATCCAGCGTAACATTCCTCACTTTCAGGCATTGCTGATGGAAGAACCGCAACAAGCTTTAGCCGGGGCGGAACTGGTTGTGGTCACTTATAATACAGCAGAGTTTCGTCAGGTATTACTGGAATCAGCTCAAGGGATCAAAATATTAGACCTAGCAGGCATTTTTACCGAACCCATTGAAGCGTTAGAGTACCAAGGACTTGCCTGGTAGAAAATGGAATCGAGTCAATTGTCAGCCGTTATTTAGGATTCCTGTAGAAACAACAGGAAACGTCAAGGAGAATATGACTTATGGGATTAACCAAAAGCGATTTAAATGGACAATTTGTATTGACACAGGATGCTCAATTTATTCCAGAGCAATGGCATGTGCAAGAAAAAAACGCTTGGTTATTAGGAACTCATCCTTCTCTACCGATTACCCATGTTTACGTAGCTAATGGTTCTCATATAGGATGGATTATAGGCTATTCCATTACGCCCAGTGGTGATTTTTGTCCATCCCAACTATGTTTTCCAGTCGATTTACATGAGCCTAACCAAGAGAAAATCATCGAAACAAATCTCTACGAAATTGGGGGCAGATTTGCCGCTATTTTTTTTACCGATAGTTTTTCCAGATTTTATCTCGATCCCAGTGGTCTACTGGCTACAGTTTATTCAGAAAATATTCCTTTAGTTGCCTCTACGCCTAGTTTAATCGACAGTAATGGGCATGATTGGGACGAAGAGATTATCAAGATTTTAAGAATGCCCAATAGTGGTCTATGGTATCCATCTGGGCTAACACCGAAAAAAAATGTAGCCAGACTATTGCCGAATCATTTCCTAGATCTTTCTAACTGGAAATCTGTCCGACATTGGCCCAAAAGCCCAAAAGATTTAGTACAAGGAAAAAAGGAAGATTTGGTCAAAACAATCTTTCATGCGCTTAAACATAACATCTCCTCGGTAACAAATCATTACCCCTTGCACATATCTATAACGGCTGGACGGGATTCTCGTATGCTTCTAGCTAGTATCCTAGAAAACCGAGAAAAAATACTATTTGTAACCTTTTCATGCAGCTCTGTTGATTCGCATATTGCAAAAAAAATAGTCTATAAATATGGATTGAACCACATATTTATAGACTCTGAATATTTCAATACTAATCAACGAGAAGACTGGTTGTATCGAACTGGATATTGTTCCAGTCCAAGCGGTTCTATAGGATATTTGCCGCATCTAGATGCGAATAGAGCTTTATTAAATGGCATAGGTGGAGAAGTAGGACGAAGCTTTTATTGGCGTCAACGGGATAAAACAAAAAAATACATAGACGCCAAAGAATTACTTCACCGATGTCACATACCTGCTGATGGAAAAATCCTGAAAAAGATGCAAGACTGGCTGCTAGAAGTAGCAGACTTTAATGTTTATGCAATTTTAGATCTTATGTATCTTGAACAGCGGCTTGGTTGCTGGGCTGCTCCTGAACAGTATGGAGGTGATAATTGTTCTATTTCTATGCTATCTCCTTTCTCTGATCGGAAAATATTTGAATCAATGTTAAGACTTCCAATTGAATACAGGTGGAAACAGCAACTGGCTTTTGATATTTGTCAAATGGCAGATACCGAACTTGCGAGTCTCCCATTTAACGATTTTGCAGGTTCACTAAAATATCCAAAGCGGATGATTCACTTTTTTACAAATACAGTTCCATACAAAACTAAACTTGTAATGACACGCCCTGATATAATCCAAAGATTTCTCCGAAGTTTACCTTCAATAATCAGGGTAGATCTGAAACAGGTAAAGCGGTAACTGCCCAATACATTCACACAATCGTGGTATTTTTTCTAGCATGAAAGTCCAAAAATTTTAGATGAAGTTGAAAAAATGAGTTTTGAATTTGCTCTGATAACTCCTAGCTATGCTCCCGACTTTAAACGTTGCCAGCTATTATGCCAGAGCGTAGAAAAATTTATATCGCCCTCTGTCCCCCATTACATCATTGTTGAGCAGCGAGATTTGCCACTTTTTCGGCAAATACAAAGTTCCCATACAGAAATCATTACTGTTGAATCAGTTCTACCCTGATGGATCAAACGTCTGCCTTTAGTTAAAAAAGGCTGGTTTAGTTTCAAAACTCTTCCTGTCCGAAACTGGATTAACCAGCAACTTGTGAAAATAGCATTCAGTACTCAAATTGATAAAGATGTCTTAGTCTTTGTCGATTCAGATACATTCTTTATACGTCCTTGCAATCTTCAAAGCTTTGTTCATGAAGATAAAGTTCGCTTATTTCGCATACCGAATGAAGGTAAAGTACAAAAAAGCTTAAAGTGGCATCGTTCAGCCGGACATCTGCTGGGTTTACCTCCGATGGATTATTCAGGTGCAAGATATATTAGTAATGTGATTACTTGGAGACGTGAAAATGTTATAAAGTTGTGTAAACACCTTGAAAAAATTTCTGGACAAGGTTGGCTGGAAACCCTATGTAATTCCTGGAATCTTTCAGAATATATACTCTACGGAGTTTTTATCGATAAGATTTTGCAAGAACAATCAGGACATTACTATGATGAACAGAATATTTGTCACGAATACTGGGCGAGTTCCGGTCCCCCTATGTCAGATGAAGAGTTGCAGAGCTTTTTCTCCGCAATTCGTCCTGAACAGGTAGCCGCAATGATATCGTCTAAAGTTGGT
>CAKZMA010001027.1 GCA_937127375.1 uncultured Coleofasciculus sp.
TTACTAGGGCAGAATCTAGGGCTAAAGCCCTTACTACGAACGAACCCAAGCTAATTTACCAAATTAGGTGTGCCACGCCACTACGGAACCGGACAATCCCCTAGCGGCTCAACAGGCAATTGGGGTATCAAAATTGTGCCATTATTTGCCGTTGTATCGGCTTTAAATGTACTGTCAAGATCAATGTAATTTAGAGAGAAACCATTCTCGCTGGTATTATTACTCAAATCTAAACAGATAGTCGATTCCGGCTCAAGATTCGTCAGTGATCCAGTTTGTACTACAAAACCATTGGCATTGTCAAGAGTACCTAGGTTTCCTGTAAATGTATTAAATCGGACACCCGCGAAAAGTTCAGACTGATCTTCTGCTAATATCAACGCACCAAAACGAGCATTATCCATTACTGTGTTTCTTTCTAGTAGTAGCTGAAAAGTGGCATTATTGAGTGCGTCCACAAAAATGCCATCCGGTTCCGGTAAATTGAGTGTAATGCCCTGAAAGCCATTCCTATCCACTCGATTATCAGTGATCGTCAGTCTCAATGTGGCAGATTCTTGAATGCTAACGCCAATACCATGATGACCATTATTCAAAATCTCATTGTTGTCAATCGTGACGTCTAAATCTGACTCCCCGATCATAAAACCCGCAATCCCTAACGTTTCATTCTCAAAAATATGGTTGTTTTGGACAATGACTTCTCCTTCAGTATCAGTAGTAGAGTCTACAGTTATTCCCCGCCCCTGATTTCTCGCGACGGTATTTTCCTCAATCATTACCATTCCACTGGAATTATCCAAGAATGCGAAGATAATCCCATCCCTTTGATTATTTAAAATAGTATTATTGGCAATAGTGAATGCACCTTGAGAATTATCCCGCATAAATAGGACAATTCCATTAAACTGATTGTCCGACAGCGTATTATCTAAAACTGTAACCGTTTCAGCGGAATCTGCAAATAATCCCATGATAATCCCGTCTTCTTGATTGCCCCTCAGATTATTGTTGGTTATGGTGACTATTCCATCGGAATTATCCACTAGTGCCATAGCAATTCCATTAAACTGATTGTCTGAAATCTGGTTATTGACAATTGTGACGCTTGAATTTGAATTGCCAAATAGTTCAGAGACAAGTCCGGTACTGCCATTGCTCACGATTGTATTCTCATTAACATCAAAGTTAACATTGATGGCATTCACTAATCTGACACCAATACCGTTAAATTGATTACCATTAATTATATTTTCAGAAAGGGTTACTGTACTGTCCTCAGCATTAAACAGAATAATATCCATCCCATCCCCTGTGGTATTTAGGATCTGATTTCTGATCAAGTTGAGGTTGATCGAACCCGCCGTATTCCCAATAAAAAATCCGCTATTACCCAAACCACCTGTCGTATCAATACTATTATCGGTAACGGTGACATTTCCTGTCGTCTCCAGTAGCACAATACCAGCTTGAGTGGAATTCGCGATCGCGTTATCCCGAATTGTTACTGTATCAATCTCCGTTCCCTCAATCGCAAAAGTACCCGCATCAGGGATATAAAACCCAGATAGGGTAGTTTGATTCCCCATTGTCACTGAAACTGCCGCGCCTGGAGTAATCGTCGGGAGTACCCCCGCACCCGATAGCGGTAATTGCACGATCCCTCGTTCTATCGTATCCACTTGCTGAATTGGACCTGTGGATAACACCTGCACTTGATCAGGAATTGTAAACGGCGGAATCCCTGGATTGGTTCCGGGTTGTACATAAACAATATCATTGCCATCAGATACCGTTTGATCTAACCCATTCTCAACGATACCAAAGGGATTTTCAAACGTACCCTCTCCCCCCATTTCACCTAAACGGATATGCTGGAATACATAAGGTTCCCCTGTTTCCGGATTCGTCGCTGGTACGTCTTGGAAATCATCTTGATGATCAATTACAATTGCATTCGTTCGCTGCACCGATTCTGCTACTCGTGCCAAAACTTGATCATCTTCATCCCCTAACCCTTGGGGACGACTTCCGGGAAATGTCGCTCCCACTGTAAACACTAAATTCGTGCCAAATAAATCATCATTTTGTAGGGACAACCCCAGATTAAAATTATCTGAAGGACGTGCTTCCAATCTCACTCGCCATCCCCATATCTCTGAACTCCCTTCCGCATCATACCAATACAATCCCCCATAGCCGCGCAGATCCCCATCTATACCAATTCGAGCAAGTTTTGCGCCAACTTCTGCATCCCACCCTCCCATGGCGGCTTCTTTGTTTTGCCCCTGTTCTAAAATCAAGAAATTGCGGCGAAAGAAAATATCTCGAACTCCAGCATCACCAACTCCTTGGCGTGTATCGCCTATGGGTAAATAACCATTCACCCGAAAATCCCAAACAGTTCCTAAACTTTCTATGCCTAACCCCAATTGATTAAAGGTATTGTGACCTGTATGACGGTTATCATAACTCATATAACCGCCCCAAATTCTATGGGAATTGGCACTATAGGTACGATATCCCAGGATCAGATTACCCCCCAAATTGGCATCATCGTTATCCAGAAAGAGTCGCCCTTCCAGAAACGTCAGATTTTTACCTGGAGTTTGCAAAAGGGGAACAAATCCCTCTAGGCGGGTAAATCCATCAAATCCACCACCAGAACTCGTATGTCCAATTCCCAAACGGGGTTTGATTCTCAAGTTATCAGCCGTTTCGGATGCCGCCTCTGTCTGCGCTAGCATTGGTGGGCTAGAGATAGAGAGGAGGAGTACACTGATTAATCCCAGTTTTGTGTTTTTCATTAGTCTAAAGGCAGAATTGAGGAGAGATGTTCCGGTGGAACCTTTCTCAATTCTGGTGAATGCCTGTAAATTTTATATTTATACATTTGTGACCTATGTCACTACCTAACCTTATCACAGATCACGATTTGCCTTTTAGGAAAATCACAAACTATCTTTTAGGACGATCACAAAATTGATCTAGAAAATGATTCATAATTATGACAACAAAAATAAACATTTAATATTTGTGAAGTCAATGAACGTTACTCTGCCTCAGACAAATATCGAAGACTTAGTGACTAAGGTTTTAATGAATCGCTGCATTACCCCCTCCGATCAGCAATTTTTAAAACGTGCTTTACTGTATAAAGATAGCTTAAAGGAACATGAACGAATTCTCATTGAACGAGTTTTTTATGGGATACGACATGGATTGCTGCAAATCCTTGAATCCACATCGGTTTAGCGATTGTTCGGGATAGATAAATTCCAGAAAGTTGGGCTGGGCGTTTTTCCACCTATAAAACCTTGTCCTCGAACGAAGTGAAGGAGCCGGAAGCGTAATCCGTAAAATTGCCACAAAGGAAGCCTACACCGACCCTACGGGTAAGGTGTAGGAGGATGTCACGAGTGTATTCTACCATTGGGCATGATAGTTCCGGCTAAGGAGGCATCACTTAAGTCCGCTCCCATTAAATTAGCGCCAATTAAGTTAGCCCCATTCAGATTGGCATGACTTAAGTTAGCATCCTTTAAATAAGCCAAAAGCAAACCTGCTCGCTGGAGATTCGACTCAGCTAAGTTGGCATGTTCTAAGTTCGCCTCTAGCAAATTAGCCCCTGACAAATTAGCTTTATATAAATTGGCTCGGTTCAGGTTGGCTTTGCTGAGTTGGGCGCTCTGCAAATTGGCTTTTTTGAGGAGCAATCCACTGAGATTGGCGAGACTGAGATTCGCATTTTGCAAGTGGGCGCCAGTCAGATTAGCCCCCGTAAGATTCGCGTGACTCAGATTCGCACAACTCAAGTCAGCCCTTGACAAATTAGCATGACTCAGATCAGCGCCCTTGAGATCCGCATCACTCAAGTCAGCCCCTGTTAAATTAGCATCTCGCAAATTTGCCCGATGTAAATAGGCTCGAATTAAGCAAGCGCCTCTCAGGTTTGCTCCCCTTAAATTTGCTTGGCTGAGAATGGCTCGATTTAAGATGACTCCCTGCAAATCTGCGGCTTTGAGACTAGCGCGACTGAAGCTAGCTCCCGTACAGTTTGCCTTTGCCAGTTTTGCTCGTTTCATTTTGGCATCGATCAGACTTGTGCCAATTAAGATAGCATGTCGTAGATCCGCATCGAGTAGAGTAGCGCCCGTGAGAATCGCACCACTCAAATCTGCTTCCCTAAGAATTGCAGCCGTCAGATCGGCTTGGGAAAGCGTGGCTTCAATCAATAGTGCATTCTTGAGATCAGCCTTACTTAAATCTGCATCTTTAAGTTGAGCGCCAATCAGTTTAGCTTTGGCTAAATTAGCTCGCTGCAAATGGGCAGCACTCAAATTAATGCGACTTAGGTTTGCTTCAGTTAAATCTGCTCTGATCAAATTAACTCCGGGGAAATTGCGTTCTCCAGTTTCGTGCAAATTCAGAAGTTTTGCTTTAGTTAAACATTGACTTGATTTCATAAAAAATGATTTAATTTATGGCTTTTGGTTAGCTATAGGCTATCTATTTTGGGATTAACAAAATGTTTTGAATTAGGATTTATATTTTCCATAGCCGAAATCGTATATAAATCCCAAAGAGGATAAAATTTCCCCTCAAAAAAGTGTATAATCAAAAACAGTAATTTTCTCCTCTATAGGGTCGGAGTTTAACGTAAATTAAATCCATCTCCCTATAAAAATATTAGATGCTGAGTGCCATGATTACTGAACGAGTTCGATAGACTAATCGTTATTAATGACTATCTTTGTCTTCAAATCAATGACTATAAATCAATGACTATAAATAAGCTTGTGGCAACTCTGTTGGTATCACCTCCAAAAGTTGGCATAATGAAAGCCAAAACTCCTGAATCAGGAGATAACTGCTCACCGATATTGGTTATTCCAACCGCTACAAAAAGTCTTTTCCTGACGATAAATTTTCATGCCAACCAGGTCTGGGCATTAAACTAGAAAAATCGCTGCTCGTTAATGCCCTAGTGAATTTTACTGCTGCGCCCAAGTCTTGAGAAGGCGTCATACCGTTGGAGTTGAATTGCGTTAGTTTGTTGTTGTAACCGATCGCCCAATTGTCAGTCGCGATAAAGGGCTTCCTTAGATAGCCATCGGTCTCCCGATTAGAGATCCCCTCAGACTATACCTCGCCGACATACTCCCTTAGGAGTTAGCGCGGGTCGTTGACGTCGATAAAACTCATGTTTTAAAGATAATCCCTGGGTGTCAGATCCGGCAAGGTATGATTCATGGCAAAATGGGGCGAAGATGCCCATTCCGCTCAAAAATCATCCCCAAGTCGTTCTCATTGCTGTTATTGGGAGTTGAAAGAACAATTTTTGATTCACGAGTATGGTAAACTCTTGTGATACAGGTTTTACAAACAAGCAACGTTCACCTCTATATGATTCCCTAGGGGCAAACGTTCCGGATGTCTACCCCACACCATACCGATGATAACCACTGCCTCATCCGACCCAAAGCTCTTTGGCTATTGGGCTTATCTAGCTATTGAAAAACATTTCCAGAGAACCGTTCAGTATGAAACTGATGTTCTCAAGGATAAAGATCCCGAAGCGCTACACCAAATGCGCGTAGGGATGCGACGGCTACGGACAGTGGTGAGCGGTTTTGCCCCAGCCCTGGTATTACCCAAAGGCGCTCGTGAGAAAAAGATTGCTAAAGTGGCGCGACGGCTGGGACAACTGCGGGATTTGGACATCATGCAAGATGCGCTGCAAAATCAGTATCTGCCCACTTTGCCCAACTCTGAACAAAAAATAGGCAAAAAAGTATTAGCAACGTTGGAAAAGCGACGTCACCAGGTCTTAGTTCAAGTTCAGAAAACTCTCAAGGATAAACCCTATCAGGAAATGAAACGGGCATTTCAAGATTGGTTGCAGACGCCGACTTACGGAATTTTTGCCGAATTTCCAATTGATCAGATTTTGCCGGATTTACTGTTACCGTTTGTGAGTCAGTTTTTCCTCCACCCCGCGTGGCTTATGGGTGTACACCTTTCAGACGGACAGAAGCAGGTGGCTCAGGATCTGAGTTTAGAGGATGTGGTTGAACTGTTCAGGGTTCAGGGTTCAGTGTTGCATAGTTTGCGGAAACAAGCCAAAGGAGTGCGTTATCAGATGGAATTATTTACTGATTTTTATGAGACGCCTTATCAGGATTATGTGAAAGAGATTAAATCGATTCAGCGTATTTTGGGACAGATTCAAGACAGTTTCGTCTTGGCAGAATTTCTGTCGGATTGTCTGAACTCAGAAATTAAGAAAAAACTCCCAACCCTGGTAGAGCAGTTGAGTGGCGATCGTTATCAATTATGGCAGGAATGGCGATCGCTCCAGGAACGATATCTCCATCCCAAAACCCGCAAGGACTTGCGTCTAATTGTTGTACACCCAGTAGAGAGCGCGACTCCCACCTCATCGGTTAATATCCAAGACGCACAACATGCCAATTTGAGTACTTAACATTAAATATTGAGATGATTTAATCTGTTGATTACCGAGCCTTTACCTTGATTGCTTACAGTAGAGCTGCCCTGCTATACCAGCTTGTAAAAATCTGGCTGGAGAGAGTTGCAGCCCATGATTCCAACTTCCAGAGCCGTTTTGGACGTAAACCCGACTCAATCTCTTGGTCAAGCCGAATTTCAAGATTCACGTCGATTGCATTTTTATACTAAAGGCGACAAAATTCCCATAATTTCTCAAGGAGTTTGGCAGGTTTGCCAAGGTTTAGTTCAGCTCAGTACGCTTTGCCAGAATGGGGAAGAAGTGTGGCTAGGTTGGGCAGAGCCTTCAATGTTTTTTGGTCGTTGGTTTTCTCTGCTGAGTGCTTACCAAGCGACGGCATTGTCTGACGTACATCTGATTTGGTTTTCTATAGAGGAGATCAATGCTTCACCGCGATTGGCTCAGATGATATTACCGCAAATCATCCACCGGATACGCCAAACTGAGGCACTCCTAGCGATCGCGGGTCAGCGTCGAGTTGAAGATCGTTTACAACACTTGTTGCGGTTGATGCAACAGGAAATGGGTCAACCTGTACCCGACGGGACTCGTTTGAAGATGCGCCTGACGCACCAAAACCTTGCCAATGCGATCGGTACGACTCGTGTCACCGTCACCCGACTCCTGAACAAGTTAAAAAATCAGGGCAAGATTAGCTTTGACAGCGATCGCCACATTATTATTAAACCAGATAGCTTCAAAAATATTGCTGAGTGGTAAGACCTTCGTTTTGAGTTGAATTAGGTTTGGAGTAGGGGCTTGGTCACCAAGCCCCTACTTGGTCAC
>CAKZMA010001028.1 GCA_937127375.1 uncultured Coleofasciculus sp.
CCACCGTGGTTAGACCTACTACCATCCAAACTAGAAAATGACGGGGACGCCAAGACTTATGAGGCTGTGCTAACAGTTGCTGGTCATTATCTTGGAAGGTCGTTTCTTGAAAGGGTGGTTTGTTCATCATTGGTCAAACGTCAAAAGTCTTGACTGGGTTTAGCTTGGGGGAAGGGTTGGTCAAGTTACACCCTGCTGAAGGGGGTGTTTTCATCATCAGCAATTGACTAGAGTTCTCAGTAGGTTGAGGATAGTCTAGGCAAAGGTGTGTGAGCCTCGGATTTTCTCGATTCGATGATCCTTTAGTTTTAGTTTTCTTGTATCACATCCGTGTTAGACCTTGAGCGCTAGCCATTGAGCTAGGCGCTGTTCGTCGTCGGCGCTTGATTTGCCACGATAAGCTGTGATGCTAATTGTCGGTTATAGATGCAGTCCTTGCCCTTGGGCTACTGATTTGATCGTCAGACTGGTGCTGAAATTTATCCGGGCTAACGCAAAAACGACAGGAGTGCAGGCTTTATGTCAGGCTATTAGCGTTGTAAAAGTTCTCGCTAGATAGATATTAGAGTTAAACCAAACATGTAAAGGAACTCGATCACTTCTCTCATTGTACCTAGTTTTTTATCATCATCAGCAACCGATTTAAGCCTCCCTTTATCTGGATTATTTATGCCATTTTTTAATTGTATAAGGTATAATATTCCCTTGGTGCTGAGTATTTATACTCTTTAACGCTTAAAAGCCGGAACAGGCAACAGCTTAATACAGGTTTAAGAGTTGAGAGTCTAGAGCGTAGAATCCTTTCTGATGGCTGATTTTCATTCTTTCATTGTCCAATCAATCAAGCTAAATGTCATAAGATAAACTTAAGTTATTGGTAACAAAACTTTTGATGTCAAGTTTCCACCACAATTCACCGTAAGTGTAATGAGTTGAGCCTCCATCAAGGACATTGCAGTAGACGATACGCCTGTTCCCGGATTCACGGGATACGCTGGAAAACAAGCAGCGCTTAGACTCAGACGTAATGCGTTTCCTGTGGCAATTTTTATACAAGTTGGCTGGAGTTCAATCCTAACGGGTGTTGTTTCTTGACCCAGACTTACAGTCGCATACCCCTGAGTGAAATTATAAACGATTCCATTAGGAAAGACTTCCGATAACACGGCACAGAGATCAAAACTTGATTGATTAGCATGGCAGAAAACCTCTACCGCGACATCCCCCATTAGATGTAAATCGTCAGCAAATGGTGCTGAAGTATACGTTAAAACATCAGTGCGGCTATCAATAGTAGAACGATCAAAGGAACCCGCAGGTATTGCTGCATGACCACCTAAGGCAGGAACCGGACGCCAGGGATCATGAACAAAAACATCAGTTGCAGCCGATAAGACGGACAATGGATCAGATGATTCAGATTGGGGGATAAGAGTCCCAGAATCGTCTCGCACACTAGCTAAACCCGTGCTGGAAAGACAATAGGATTTTTGATTATCTGACAACCACATATCAAAATAACGCCATTGATTACTGCCCATTTCAAATAAATAGACAGGCGGTTTGTCCAACAATCCGCTATCAATCCCCTTAAGAAACTGGTCAAACCAACGCACTTGTAACCTATCCACAGGACTTACCGCCTCTGTGCCAAAATCTCTTGCCCCAACTTTCCGTCCCCAAGGCAGATGCGCCCAAGGTCCGACAATCAAATGCTGGGGAAAGTTACTCCGATTTGCCATTTCTTTATAGAGGCGCAGATTACCCCGGAGATACGGATCAAACCAACCGCCAATATGTAGCATCGGCAAATCCACACCGTCGAGGTTAGGTGAGAATTTTTGCCAATAATCTCCGGGTTCAGGATGATTTAGCCATTCATAGTAAAACGAATTCGGCGCATATTTGCTTAAAGTCTCAATAAATTTGGATGATGAATTATAAAATGGCAAATCGCGAGAAGCAGTATAGAGAATTTGATAGGCAATAGCATCACCCTTTAATCGGGCAGTTTCGGCGGCTAATTGTACTGCCCAGCCTAAATTGATTTGTAAACAAAATGCCCCATTTTCATACGCCCAATCTGCATATAAATCATACGCCATCATCGCCGGACAAATGGTTTTCAACGCGGGCATATTTGCCGATGCTGCATACAGTTGAGTCATCCCCTGATAGGAAAAGCCATACATGCCCACCTGTCCATTGCTACCCGGTAACTGTGACACCCAGTTAACGGTATCAATGCCATCAGCAACTTCGTGGACAAATAGCTGAAACTCTCCCCCTGATGTTCCCCGTCCCCGCACATCCTGAATCACGACGATATACCCCTGGGCAGCATACCAAGTGGGATGGGCATAGACTACCGTAGACGCGATCGCTTTCCCGTAAGGTTGTCGCATCAGGAGTACGGGCAAGTCTGTATCAGTATCGGGATAGTAAATATCAGCATCTAGATGAATTCCATCGCGGGTTAACATTGATGCTGTTTGTTTATGAATTTTTTTCATTTTTCATTTGTTATTGGCATAATTAAAAAAAAGAATGGTTTATTTATAAATTTATAATATGACAGCCAAGCCTCGCGTTACCGTCTGGAATGAGTATCAAGTGGAAAAACAACAAGCTGAGGTTGCCAAGATTTATCCTGATGGAATTCATCACGCGATCGCGCAACATTTGCAATCCTCAGGATTAACGGTTAAAACTGCTACATTAGACCAACCTGATCATGGATTAACTGATGCCATCCTTAACCAGACAGATGTTTTAATCTGGTGGGGACACATTGCCCATGACCAAGTACAAGACACTATTGTCGATAAAGTCCATCAGCGCGTTTTGTCTGGCATGGGTCTAATTGTATTGCATTCGGGTCACTTTTCCAAAATTTTCAAACGGCTGATGGGTACGTCTTGTGGTCTAAAATGGCGCAATGATGGTGAAAAAGAACGGCTTTGGGTTGTTGATCCATCCCATCCTATTGCAGCAGGCTTAGATGAGTCCTTTGAACTGGTGGCTGAGGAAATGTACGGCGAGTTTTTTGATATTCCTAATCCCGATAGTTTAGTGTTTATCAGTTGGTTTGAGGGGGGTGAAGTCTTTCGCAGTGGCTGTTGTTTTCACCGAGGTAAAGGTAAGATTTTTTACTTTCGACCTGGTGACGAACTTTATCCCACTTATTATCAGCCTAATGTATTGCGCGTTATTACCAATTCCGTGTATTGGGCAAGTCCTTTAAATTAGTTG
>CAKZMA010001029.1 GCA_937127375.1 uncultured Coleofasciculus sp.
CTTGAGTTCGGCAAAAAAGACGACTTGACCATTATTGTTAATTGCCAGTCCTTTTCCGTTTTGATAGTCGGCATCATTGGACAACTTATAGCCGCTATTCCCACCTGCGGTACCGAGTCCTGATCCGAGGCTGCTAAAGGAACTGAATGAACTGCTAGTTTCTGCTATTGGACTAAAGTTGAAGCTGAAGGCTAAGGCTTTGCCACTACTGAGTAGGCTGAGTGAGGCTACAACCAGTGCGGCTTGAATAATCTGATTTCGTTTACTCATAATACTGCTCCTCGAAGGGTTTGGAAGGCAGTGGAAATGCGCTACTATGGCATACCGTAGGGCTTATCGCTCCATTTGGATTGCTCAAGTGGGAATACCCGATGAGTGCCTTCTATTCCTTTAATTGGGTCAAGGGTTTAGGGATATGCAGGTACGTTGGATTTTTTTTTCATTTAGGCGATGGGTATGGACACGGCAATGCCGTGCCCCTACAGATGGTGTGTTCTTACTCTCCTACCCTCTCAATCTGCATAAACCCCTCTAGCTGTACCAAGGTATAAATAGGTAACTCTCTGACTTGGGGCAAAATGTAAAACAAACAGATATGTTATGCACATTCGTTCGTAGTAAGCACTTTAGTGCTACAAACGAAGACAGCGTAACGGTGAACCGGCGCTAAAGCGCAACTACAAGCGCAACTACAAACGAAGACAGTAACGACAAACAGAGGGAATGCATTATGCATGATTCTCAACAAATCATCAAACGGTTTTCCACGCACATCTACTTGAAAGACTGCAATGGAGTCGCTCGTCTTGCTTCTATCCAAGACTCTAATCCTATTTTGGCAAGTTTGATGCAAGTGCTGGTTGAGTTTGACCCAGAGGTGGGTGAAGAGGAATGGGCTAGATATTTTCTGCAAGTGTTACGAGATCCTCCCAAAAATTATCAAGTTTTATCTCTGGGTAATCGGACGACACCGATTGTTTCTACCTATCTGATCTATTTTAAGATACTTTGTAATGATTTGTTGTTTTACTATTTACAACCAACTTGTTTACAAGCGGCTGTGAAAATCAGCAAAACCTTGCAATGGTCTTATAATATTCACTTTCATTATCCTCTGGAGGACTGTTTTATTATTGCTAGTGCAGAATCAGCAAACCCGCTCAAACTATTTAAAAATTTTGACGTGAATCTGTCATCTCCCCTTAACGCTTATGCCTTGATTTCTTTGAAGCGAATTATTAAAAACAGAATATCTCAAGAAATTAAATCTAAATCTATCAAGCTTTCCGGTTATGGGCTATTGCGAACGGTAACGAAGAAAGAACTGGAAGCTGCTTTGACTGAAGTGGCGATTCAGCCCAAAACTATTGAGTTATATTGTTTAGCTTGGCAAGCGTTTAAGGATGTATTTGAGGCTATTTGCCCCGTTACCCGCAGCAATGGCAGTCGCAGCAAGAATCCGTCAACCCTAACCCTGACGAGTGAACAGCTTAACCAAATTGCTGCCCGTTATAATCAACAACTACAACGCCTGCACATTAAAAGTAAACCTGTTAATGGTCAGGACATCGAGAAAAAGCTGAAAACTTGTATTCACAGCGTAAAGGATTATCAAAATAGGACGGTGGTTTCTCTGGATGCTCCTGTTGACAGCACCTCTAATCTTTTGAGTCATCAAATCTATGATCCTTTAGAGGAAGTTATAGACGTTGAATCTGAACAGGAATTAGGTCACATCCGGGAGATTATTTTACAGGCGTTTGCTGCACTCGATCCTCTGGCTAAAAAGACGTTGATGCTTTGGTTGGGTTTAGGTATCAATCAAACTGATTTTCTGTCTGTTTTAAATCTACAAAAACAATATCAAGTGACGCGCCAATTCCAACGCTATCTAAAAACCATCCTTAAAGCTGTGGTAAATTCGGCTTATATTCAAGCCTATTGGAGAGAAACCACAGCAGAAACAGCCATCCACCAAAGTAGTCGAGAGCATCTGGCTTATCTCAAAGACTATTTGATCGGGTATTGTCACAACTTTTTTGCTCAACAGTTGGAAAAAATAGTGCAGGAAGAAATCAGTCGTGATCACAAACAAATTCTGCGTCAATACTTGCAAGAGATGAATCTGCGATCGCGCTCCAGGAGAAATGCCAGATTCCCTAGCCTAAATTTACAGCATCTTTCCGAAGAATTTACACAAATTAAGGAAATCCTGCAAAATAAGTTTGTCGATTCCGTTGAATCCCAACTCCAAGTAAACTTAGTTAACTATCATTCGAGTGACTCAAGTATTTCTAATTTTATCGATAAGTGGCTTCAAGCCAATCAAGCCATTTTATATTAAAGAAGGAGGACTATTATGGATTTAAGTTTAAATGATTTAACCTTCCTATTTCCGGAACAGTTATTTCTAGAGTTCTCGTCAGAAGACCGAGATCACCTATGGCAACAGGTACAGAAAGACCAGTATTCTAATGACGCTGCCCGTTTCAATGCTTATCTAAATCGTATCAGTCTAAATACGTTTTTAACCTATTTAGCCACCGCCTCTGATGTACAAGAACATCCGCATCTGGGGATTCCAGACACTGAATTACCGAGTTTCTGGGAGATGGTGAATGGTACGGCAATATATTGGGGTCAGATGCGATTAATTCTGATTCCTAGTCAGGAACCTAACTTAACTGAGTTACGAGTGCCGCGAGAGTGGGTTGATATTCCCAACTGGGCTGGGAACTATTATCTAGCAATGCAGTTGAATTTAGAGGAATGCTGGCTAAGAGTAGGTGGCTATGTGACATATCAACAATTGCGAAATCAAGGAAATTATGACCGTATGGATGAAACCTATGTTGTCGATGCTGAGGATTTAATTGAAGGGTTGAGTGTTATGGAGGTGGTGGAGGAACGTTTTCCTAGTCAAAAACCCACGGTAAAACCTTTACCCCAATTATCGTCAGTAGAAGCCGAACGTTTGCTCGAACAACTGGGTCAAAAGACGCCTTATTTACCGAGACTGGATCTACCTTTTACCAAATGGGCAGCATTACTGGCTAATCCGAACTGGAGACGGGATTTATATCATCGGCGAGTGAATCAATCTGTTAAACAACCGATAAAATTAAGTCAATGGTTCCAACAGATTTTTGATGGGGGTTGGCAAACGATTGAAGATATTATCGATACGTTAGCGGTACCGGAAGCGAATTTGGCGTATCGATCCGGGAGTCGCGATCGCGTGATGGATGTGTCGGCGACAACTCCCCAGGCGATTCCTGCACTGGTGGAACTTTTGCAGACGAATCCGAGTAAATCAACTCGCTTGCGGGTGGTGGATTTATTGGGTGATATTGCCAAAGGAAACCCAGAGGCGATCGCGGCGTTGACGAATTTCCTGGATCAGGCTTCAGATCAGGATAGTCGTCGTCAAGCGGCGGTTAGTTTGGGGAAAATTGACCCCAGTCATGCTCAAGCCGGAATTCGTCGCGCTAGGATAATTGATTTGGGATTACGAGTTAGTGGTCATCCGGTGGTGCTGATGGTGACGCTGATGCCTGAGCCTAATTATAAAATGAATGTCCATTTACGGCTAGATCCGACGGGTCAAACGTATTTACCGCCGAATCTGAAATTGATTGTCCTGGATGAGGAGGGGAATAGGTTTCGTCAAGAAGAGTCAAGACAAGCGGATAATAGAATTCAAATTGAGTTTAGATGTACTTCCGGTGATTTTTTTAGGGTTAAAGTGGCGTTGGGAGAGGCTAGTGTTACGGAGGATTTTGTGGTTTAGAATCGTTAGGTTAGGACTTACGTAATGTCTCTATGTGTAGGGTGTGTTAGCGTAGCGTAACGCACCTTTGCCAGAATATGGGGTGTAGCGGCGTAAGTCCTGTATGTTTTTTTAACGCAGAGAACGCAGAGGTTTACGCAGAGGGCGCAGAGGGGGTTGATAGGTTGTGGATGAAAGGTTTGGGGAATTGGGAAAGAGTTGCAACGGGTATAAGTCGGTAATCCTGAAAATTGGTGCTGGGAGTTTTGAGCAGGGATTTCCGGTGGCGTTGCGGATTGAGTCAGAGGGTAAGTTGATTGATGAAATTGAGGGGTGTTTGCCTCCTGCGCCGATGATTCCCCAACAGTATGAGGAGTGGATGTCGGTTTATGGGGATCAGGGGTTGGGGTATTATCGCAAGTTGGAAGCGGTAGAAGCAGAAGTTACTCATATTTCAATTCAAGATTCGGCTGAAGCCTTAGAAACGAGTTTGAATCAATGGCTGAATTCGTCGCTCAATGATGATTTTCAGCGCCTTAGAGAATGTCTGTTGGATAATCTGGATAAAAAGGACGATGTACGGTTTTTTATTCAGGCGAAAGACAAGATCCTTAAGCGCCTACCCTGGCAGATCTGTGACTTATTTGCTCGGTATGAGAATGCAAGCGTTGATTTATTCTTTAGCGCTAAGATTAATCCGTATTTACCGAAAAAGCTGAAACGCCAGGTTAGGATATTAGTGATTCTGGGCGATAGCGCTGACTTGGAGGTGCAGGCAGATTTAGAACTGCTGCGAGAAGAATTGCCTGATGCTTATATTTTAGAGAAAATCGCCCCTCGCCGAGATGAGTTAAATGACCAACTGTGGGAGCAACACTGGGATATTTTATTTTTTGCTGGACATAGTTCGAGTCAGTTGGGGAATGGGGCGGGGGTGTTTTATATTAATCAATCGGAAACGCTAAGTATCTCAGATTTAAAACATTCGCTGCACAATGCTATTGCTAAAGGACTCAAGTTAGCGATTTTCAACTCTTGTGATGGGTTAGGGTTAGCTCAAGATTTGACAGAGTTACATACATATACCTGCGATTATTGTCATGCGAGAGCGCGTGCCAGATCCAGCAGCGCAGCAGTTTTTGAAGTATTTTCTCAAGGCATTTGCTCAAGATAAAAAGCCGTTACACCTAGCCGTGGAAGAAGCGCGGAAACGACTGCATGGATTAGAGAGTTTGTATCCTGAAGGGGTGACAAGCAGCTCAAAAGCTTGACAGGAAAAGCGTTTCACCCCTC
>CAKZMA010001030.1 GCA_937127375.1 uncultured Coleofasciculus sp.
AGTGGCGATTGGGGGAGTGGGATGGGGTTCCGGTGAAGGTGCCGTTGTTGGTGTTGCGGGTATTGACAAATTTACTGGATAATGCTGTGTATGCGGTGCGGTGTAAGCGGGAGGGGTTGGAGGAGTCTGATGCTTCCCTATCTTCCCCATCTCCCCTACCTCCCTCATCTTCCAATTACATCCCCCAGATTCGGATTGAGTGGGTTAACACCGAGCGAAGTCGAGGTGTTGAGGAAAATGAGTCGGTGATTTGGCGGGTTTGGGACAATGGGATAGGGATAAGTGAGTCGGTGCAGAAGCGGTTGTTTGAACCGTTGGTGACGACGAAGCCGATGGGGGAGGGTTCGGGGTTGGGGTTGTATATTGTCTATGAGTTAGTACAGAAGCATCAGGGGGTGATTGGGGTGAGGTCTCAGGTGGGAGAGTATACGGAGTTTGAGGTGGTTTTTCCTAAGTGTCAGTTGGTGTTTGATATTATATCTGCCTAAACTGGTATTATTCCCTTCTGTCTTGTAAGTAGGCGACAGGGAATACACAATTTAAATGCGTTTTAGCTTATCTCAATAAAAATGAGTATGACCCAGCAGCAAACCCAGCGCCCCTTACGTCGGGGTCGAATATTTCCTCAACATACAATACCGCCGCAAGAACTGGCAAGACGGAAAGCGGAACGAAACGCACGATATCAACGTTGTTTCCCGGTGTTTGAACGAGTCCGGGATGAGTTAATTAGTGATTACTATAACTGGTTTATACTAATTGAGCCAAATAGTGGGAACTATTTTATTGATCCCGATGAAGATAAGGCGGTGGAAAAGGCGCGTCAAAAGTATCCGACTGGCTGGTTAATGACATTCCGAATTAATCAGACAGGAGCCTGCGGCATGATATGATTTCTGGCAGATTTGGCAGTATTGGTGAGCTTTTTTTTGAGATTGATTTGATTACAGCCGAGGGTGAAGCGTTTCAAGTTGATGCGTTATTGGATACGGGATTTACGACAGGTTGGTTAGCCGTTAATAGTCAAGATATCGATGGATTGGGGTGGCTGGTGATTGAACGAAATCGAGCCATGCGGACAGCACAAGGACAGGATGTGTTTGATTTGTATGAGGGAACGGTGAGTCTTGATGGGGTTGAGTACAGGATTCCTGTTCATGTTGGGGAAGAAATTCCTGATGTTTTACTGGGGTTACAGTGGCTGGGAAGGATGCGGTTAGTCGTAGATGCGCCAGTGGGAGTGTTAACGTTAGAGCATCGGGGGAGTAATGGCAGTTAGGGTGATATTGGGTATTAGTTTGTAAGCTTTATTCGGTGGGGGTTTAGCGTTCGTCGATTTCCATCTGGGCGAAGTGTTCCATCAGCATTCGGTGGATGAAGATGTAGCCGCCACCTACTTTTTGGAGGAAGATGCGTTCTGCGGCGTAGTCGAGGAATCGGGCGTAGTTCCAGGGGATGTAGTTGTTGCGCCAGAGGATGAGGCGGAGGGAGAAGTGTTTGATGCAGGCTTCGCCACCTCCAGCACGCAGCCCGCAAATCAGCCCTCCCATCAGCCCTACCATCAGCCCGAAATCCAGCCCTACCGTCAACCCGATAATCAGCCCGATAATCAGCCCGATAATCAGATATACAGTTATGGCATTGCGAACTGATTTCCAAATTCCTTGATTGGGAATTGTTTTTGCTTCAATTTCTGAATTTTCTATACTCTGAATCAGCCCGAAATACACCCCGACAAACAGCCCTATACTTAGCCCGATAGCCAGCCCTCCCATCAGCCCGAAAATTAACCCGAAATTAACCCCGACAAACAGCCCTAAATATAGCCTGAAAAGCAGCCCAAAACTTGATACTTTTTCAAAATTAAGTTTAATATTTTCAACGGTTTTGATACTTTCATTTTCCTCTTCCATTAACCCGAAAAGCAGCCCTGCCATCAGCCCGAAAAGCAGCCCTACTGTCAGCCCGATAATCAGCCCTACCGTCAACCCGATAATCAGCCCGATAATCAGCCCGTAAGATAACCCATAACTCAGTATTAATACCAGTTTGTAATTGTTTTTTAACTTTCTATTTATTAGCCAATATGGCTGCATTTTTTCAATTAAAAATACTGTTTGAGACTTCTGCACTATCCTCTGTGCTAACCAAACTAACCAGCACTTTGCTCGCTCTTTCGAGTATCGTGTACTTACCCCCCGCCGCTTAAACATATTCTCAATGTAATCATCAAAAAGCTGCTTACGCCGTTCTTCCAACACCTCACTTTCTGGCAAATCTTCAACTGCGACTCCCTGATAAGTCAACGTCATAATATTAAGCATCAAAGGGGATTGGGCTAATTCTTGTAGTACCGTATCTTCGACAATTAATGTCCTCAACCCTGTCAAGTCAGTACCAACACTATCCAAATAATTATAGATTTGTTCTAAAGTCAGCAATCTTATATAAACAGCACTTTGAAAATTCAAACGATTAGATAAAATTTCATAGTCTTTAATCCGACTGCACACTACCAACTCTGCACCATACTCCTGCTTGAATTGGTTCAATGCTGCAATACAGTCGTTTCGATACTCCGCCTTTACTTCATCCAAACTATCCAGCAATGGCAGCAGTTGCTGTTGTGTTACCCAGGCTTGACTAATTTTCTTAGGCACATCATACTTACTATTCAGTTCCTCCACTAACCAATCGGCTATCTTTTCTCGTTTATCCGCCCAAGAGGAGAGGTTAAATACGACAGGAATGAGCAGGTTAATGTCTTGTTCAGCACGGGCAATTAAATCGCGAGTGAGTTCTAGTAACGTTGTGGTTTTACCTGACCCTGGTTCCCCTAAAATGAGTAGTGTCCTCCCTGTGCCGATTTGGTCAAATATATCGATAATTTTAGTTCCATTGGGGAGGGCTTGAGGTGAGTCATCCGTCTCTATAATGACACTCCAAGGATTAGTAATCGCATCGGGGCGTTCCTCTAATCCCAACTCAATCATCACCTGATTGTAGAGGGATTTTTCCAGAACACCTTTGACCCAAAAATTGTTGACTTTTGTAAGTAAAGCCTGACGATTTCGGGACTCTTGCTGAGTTATAGATTTGTTATGAATACCCAGTTGAATCGGTTCTTCGATTAGGCGAGAACCAGACACCTGATTTCGACCCACTGACGCGGTGTCAGTAGATGACAGTGGGTCATCTAAGGGTGTGGCGACGATCCAGTTGCGGCAGCTTTTATTTGCTTACAAATTTTGACCAATACTTGATTTAATTCGGCTGAATTCAAACTATCTAAAGGTTGATTCGGATTATGTGCAGCTTGATAATCAGCAATTTCTGTTTCATCGTACAGACAGAACGTTACAGGTATCCAAATAATTTTAACGCCTTCCTTTTCAGCGGCTGCCAGTAAAGGCGGCAATTCATGTTCGGCAATGAAGTCAGAGGCAAGGAAATCAGAACTGACCATTAAAACTGCTACATTGGCTGCGGCGAGAGCGTTCTCAATTTCTTCTTTCCACTTAGCCCCAGCGTAGATTTTCGTGTCATCCCACACTGATATTGTTTGGTTCCGCATCAGCGGTTTCAGCATAGTCTGAAGCTTTCCTAACCAGACTTTATCCTTGTGACTGTAACTGATAAAAACTTGTTCGCGTTTCATCGGCTGATCAGCTTGAATTGGGGGCGATTGCAGGGTTAAATCTGGAGTAGGTGCTGAATGGGTAGGTAAATTCTTTTGGATAAATCGCTTCACCTGGCGGTAAATCTGACTTTTCCTATCCGCCACCTTACAGATAGAAATATGGTCACAATCCATCGGTACAGGAATCACACCCTTAATCCCAGGATCTGCACTGGTTTGATTCACGACTAAAATCCCTTTGGTGGGTCGCGTTTCGCAGTACACTAACATCGGGATTTGGCTAAACTGTTCGTTATTGCGATATAAAAGATTCAATTCCCGCAACCGTGAGTGATGCGCCTCCAACTCCTCAACCGAGACAGTGGTTTGCAGAATCCCACCAATATGCTTAATCCAACTCGCCATATCTGAACCGGAATGAGGCGTAGACAGGAATACAATCCCCCTCGTCTGGGATGCGATCGCACTCCACTTGCCAAAATCCCTCGCACTCCGCAGCATCTGCTTTACCAGCAATCCTCCCATGCTATGAGTGATGAAAATAATCGGGCGATCGCCTATCTCATAACTATCCAACAGATCTAAACTATTCGTGGCGCGATCTGACAATGGCATAGAATTCCCTTTCCAGCGAAAGGGTTCCACCTCATACCCCAGTGACCAAATTCCCACATCGGGTAAATCTTCCCCCAACCAGGCGCACCAAAAGTTATCATCATCCTGCTTTCCCTGGGGATGCCAAGTTCCCCGCGCTGTACCTCCCAACCCATGGACAAAAATTACATCCCCCCGGCGGGATGAGTTGTTACACCCAGAGATTTCGATTAAATCATTGAAGTTACTCACCAGCTATCCCATTGTTCTGTAGAGGACAAAATTAGGTCACATCAAACGGTTTTGGTTTACTTTTCCTTAACCAATCCCTCCAACACCATCATCTTCGCCTCAAGAGACGCCACCCGTTCATTCAGGGGAATCTCCTCACTACACCCCATATAAGACGCCAACGCATTAATCACTACCTCCGTCTTTGACAATCCCGTGCGTTCAATATAGTCAGTTAGACGTTGGTTAAGATGGGTAGGGATGCGGATACCGAGTTGGACTGAGTTCATCGGGAAAACCGGAAAAAGATATCCTAATCTAGCAAATGCCTAGCGGAATTTGACAAGGGTATCGTATCAAATCTTAAACGTTTCACCCCAACCCCTTCCCAATCAAGGCATCGTACCCGTTAAGCCATTCCGCCGCAAGCCTTATCCTGTAGAGAATATAGGATTCAGAATCCGAGTTTTCAGTTAGCACCAACCCTTGTAGGGGCTTGGTAACCAAGCCCTATCCCAGAGAATCAGGATTCAGCGCCCCGATTCGGCTTACAGGTTAACAATCACCCCTAGAATAAAAGAACGCCCAGGCGTCGCCAACTCCCAGAGAAATCACCCCTTATCTCAAATCTATGCCATGCCCCAAGTTATTGGTGTTACCAAAGCAATTACAAACTTAAACCAAGCGCATCAAACCTTTCAATTGCAGCCGACAACCAACCCCACCTTCTTCCCCGAATGGCTAGAACCCTTGCCAGAACTCAGTCTAGGGGAAATTGAAACGTGCGATCGCCTCCGAACCCGCTATCGTTACTACCAAGCCGAAGGTGCGATTACCGAAAGTACCGTAAACCTGATTATAATTGCTCCCATTCTAGAACTATTAGGCTTGTACGATCCCCCCTATCTCATCAAAGGGGAAAAATACATCAAAATTGAAATCGAAGACAAAGACCAAATCCTAGAGGGACTCATTGATATTTTAGTCATGCAGGAGCGATTATGGCTCATCCTTCTAGAAACCAAACGCTATGGTTTTAGTGTGATGCAGGCTTTACCCCAAACCCTCGCCTACATGATGTCTAACCCGATAACTGAGAATCCCGCTTATGGTTTAATCACCACCGGAGAAGATTACCTTTTTGTTAAACTAGACTCTCAGCAAAAAGAATATGATTTATCCGATAAATTTACCCTTTTAACTCGCCGTGAGAACCAACTGCATCGGGTGATTCAAATTTTAAAACGATTCATCTAGAAGAAGGCAACACCTCGACTTCGCTCGGTGTGTCACAGGCAAAAGTAGGAAACAGGAAGGTAAACCCATGAATGCGTACAAAAAATATATCACCATTGAAGACCCCAAACAACTTATCCTATCCGATTTACCCTTTCAACCCGGACAGCG
>CAKZMA010001031.1 GCA_937127375.1 uncultured Coleofasciculus sp.
CAGTTATCGTTAACTCACCCAATTGAGTCCCTAAACCCGCCCCTACAATGGATTGATATTTTTTTGATATTCTGGTTTAAAAGGGTTGAAACTGTTGCCTGTTCCCTTTTACACACCGAGCGTGTGACCGAGCGAAGTCGAGGTCAGCCGAGGTGTTCCCTGTTGCCTCTCTCCACCACAAGACTTATTCAACAAACCCTAAATATTGGGAAAATATGGGATAATTATCAAGTGCGATCGCGTAATCGTTTTCGTTCTCCTCACCGCTCATCACTATTCAATTGCAGCAATTTTACCGTTGTCCGTATTTCCGGTGTTAATCCATGAATGCCTACAGCGGCGGCTATTCGGTAAAGGGTGGTATATCCCACAGGGGCGACGGATTGGAAGTAATCGGCGATTAAGTCATGGGGAAATAATTCGCCATCAATGAACCGTTGCATCCAAAAGACATGCTGTCGGGCATCATCTTGAACGATATAGGCATGACTAAAAGCTTCTCGCAGTGCCAACCCGCTATAAATTGCGGCAATGATTAAACTTAAACTGAACCAAAATACAACGTGAACCGTTAACCCTGTTGATCTCGGTTGAGTTAAAAACTTTGGCAGAGGTTGACGTCGCATAAAATTGTAGGGGCGCACGCTTCGTACTTATGTGTCAACTTGAGGTGACAGGAGGTGGTGCGCCCACTCCTGGCGTCTTTTGTAGAATAGAGCGATCGCACTCGGGCAGACCAAGTTGCCGTAAGAAAGTCGAACCTTCTTTTTCCCCATCTACTCTCTTGAGCATCTGTTTAACGCGACCTGGTATAAGTGCGCCTTTTGAGTCTAACTGCCAAGACATCACCTTAACGTTGTAATAGGTTTCAATCCTCTCCCTGAGCACCACAGATGGGATTATCGGGACGATAAACCACACGGCATCCTCCCGGTATTTCCACCTCATGTCCATACACATTCGTCTTGCTCTTTTGGATCGCCTCTTCCTTTGCCCCAATCGGCGACCTGGGGTTGCTCCGCTTCTTCACGCCCAATCACGGGCTCGCGTGAATTGTTTGTTTGATTGGAGCGAATTTTGTGTGTATTGACGTGAATAATCGTTTTGGCGGGCTTTCGGGCATTGCTCCAACGCTTCCCATGGCAGCTTCAGTTGACACCAATGACGCGACCTGCGCCCAGAAAAAACCGCAAAATCTATTCTAGCTGTGTCAAGGACTCTGGCAAAGTACCCCTATGACTACACCCAAAATCAATAGGAAGCTTCTACTCTATTCTATCTTGCTTGACCGTTAATCCTTTTGGCGTGGGTTGGGTGAAAAAGTTTTGCCGAGCTTGATTTTTCATGAGTCATTGGTCATTAGTCTTTTCTCCTTTGCCTTTTATTATTTTAAATCTAATTATTCACCTGTTCTAGGTTTTAGTCTTACTGAAGTCTATTCTTAGGCAGGAGTTCAAGTTAACAGCTTATTTGCTTATGTCGTTTCTCTAATTCAATCAAGCGTTCTATAACCTTTGGTACATCTATTTTGGCATCCTCTGCACGTATAGATGGGGTAATATGTTTACGCATAGATTTCTTCTTAGTACCAGGACAGTATCCATAGGTGTGTCTGAGAGATTTTGCCATGTAGTAGTAATGGGAACGAAAAAAATCATCTCCGAATAACTCTAATACTTTAATTGAACGAGAAAAAATTATGTTAGTTAGTCCTGCACCATGTGATCCAACTACACAGTCAGCATCATAAAAAAGCCCTATTTGAGTTTCTACTGACATATCTTCAAGAAAATATTTCTTAAATCCATAGGGTTTCAATGCTTCAAAAAGTTCATCTTCATTTATCATTCTTCTGCGGTTTGCCTTAGCTCTAGAAATAAAAATTCGGTTGACTCTCTTACTTGCTCGTTTAGGTAATACTTTTTCTCGAAAATATTCCAGATATTCCGACGGCAAATAACCACGAGCTGGGCTAGTCATTAAAGTGGGAAATATTAGTCGAGCAACTGAATAAAGGCGGTGGGGATTCTCTACGACAGTTATTTTAATGTTTTTAGGAGCCAGCTTTTCTATAAAAAAACGCTCTAAAGTAGTCGGTTCTCTTGAGAATAATAGCTTAATTTCATCAATATTTTGATATTCAGTTTGATTTAATAAGTATAGTCTAGGAATTATATCTGTCACCGTATGATAGTAATTATTTTGTCGTCCAAATTGACTTATTATGCTATAATTACCTGATAGTTTTTCTGGTTTACTCATCTCAGGAAATAGATGAGTAAATTTTATGTTAATCTTTTGGACTAAATCCAATATCTGATAGGGATTTAGATAATATATAGTAGAGATTGTTTCTTTGATTATTTTACCTGAATTTGTAAAGATCATGTCATATTTTGGATAATAAATAACTTCATGGAGATGAGCTGTATAGATATCTGGAAGAGAATAACTGTCTGTATGGATAGCTTTGTTAAACACTAGACCTTCATTTTCTATTTGCTTAAATTCTGGAGTAGCGACAGTTTCGGGCGGAATCGGATGTAATTTTTTAACACTAGGAAATAACTTATCTAGCGCATATGATTGTAATAAAATCGATTTTGTTATTCTGTAAACATTTTCTGAAATAATACTTTTAGTTTTTTTGAAATATTTGGTTAACATTTGATTTATACCTTGGTATAATGTAATATCAATACTTGCTATAAATTAGGGGAACTTATCTATCTAATTGAGCTACCCTTCAAGCTGCTTATAGAATATAATAGGTAGGGATAGATGTCAACTCTTGCTTTCATCGACTACTTTAACCGAACCATGGCTAAGCCCTTTCAATGGAAGTTCAAGGGCTATCCAGTACCAGCCTGAGGTGGTCAGTTAATTGTGCCACGCTACAGCTGCACTCGTCTAAATCCCCCATTCTGCACTTCAAATTTAAGCTTGTTTTGTATACAAAAAAAACACCCTATATATATTGAAATTTATTTTGTAACTATTTTAGTTAATTCAATAAGGTGATTCATGGAGTTTTCAATAATAGGTTTAGGCGTGAAATTATCTAGAATACTGGTCAAACTATTAAGTCGCTCAGGACTTGAAAAAAACCAAATCAATTTATAAAGACCATCATTCTGCCAAACCAAATGTCCTAATCCAATATCTTGAAATAAAATTTGAGCTTTTCTCGAACCCCACAAGGAAATAGTTGGTACTCCAAAACTCATGGCAACTACACCAATATGCAGTCGGCTAGTAATTAGAAGATCAAGAGAAGAAATAAACTCAATATCTTTTTCCAAATCTGAGTAAGATATTTTTGAACAGTTATCACTATATGAAGATAAATCAAAAGCCCTAAAACTATCATCCGTAGATTTCCGTACCTCGATAAAAATAAATTCGCATTCTTGACGCAGCTTGACTATGAACTTCATGATTTCTTTAAAAATTTTACCCTTTTTACCTCCATGTGAATATATATTTATACCAATTTTTTTTCTTATGTTTGATTGTCTTTGGTTTGGAAAAAAGCAAGGAGTTGTCCACACAATATCATGAAAAAATTTCCCTGAATTTGAATTTGGTTTTAGTTGTGCCAAGTCCTGTAAATTTCTGAATGTTATTAACTCAGCTTCCAATACTAAACGTTGACATTCTATTGGTGTTATTTTGTCAATAGTTACACCATTACCACCTACAGAAATAGCGTAGACAGGAATAGATTTTTGTTTACAAATATCAAGCAACTTACCAAGGTTAAACGTTGTCTCACCTGCTTTTCTATGTTGTAAAATTCCGCCGCCACCATAAACAACTATATCGACCTGATCAATAAAAGCATCAATTTTAAATTCCGTGTTATTGATAGCGTATTGTTGCCAAGAATCCATTTTACTAAAAAGAACATAGCTTATGTTCAATGATTCTAGATGCTTGCAAATAATCAATGCCATCAAATCATCACCGAAATTCATTGCGCTATAGTGACCAAACACACCAACAGTCAAACCATTTTTAATAGCCATATTTATTATCATAATAATTTATTAGCCAATTATAGCAATCCTAAATAGGTTGTGGCAAGTGATAGGCTTGAAACTCAGGTATCGCAAGTGTCACCTTAGTGATTTGGACTTTTTGGGGATTTGGGATTAGCGATCGCCAAACGACTTGTCCCGTTTTTTGTATAAAAAGTGACCCCATCAGTTGGCTAAATTCCGTAAAAACCGATTGTGACCGTACAAGATGCCCAAAGAGAGCTAGCTCTCCCGTACTGATAGTGATAAACAAACTGTATTACAGGATTGAATAGAACCGCGCGATCGCTAAACTCTGTTTTGTATCCCTATGATACAGTTTTCCCGTAGCTCCGGGAGAGCTGATATTGATAGTCGTTATCTTGCCTGACATTGAAGCGCTATTACAAAAGGAATCGCCTCCTTTAAAGCACTGATAAAGGTATCAATCTCCTCGCGGGTGTTGTAGAAATAGGGACTGACACGAGCCGTGCTCTTAACACCTAAAATCCGGTGTAAGGGTTGGGTACAATATTGACCCGCCCGAATTGCAATTCCACTTTGATCCAACACTTGAACTAAATTATAAGGATTGATAGTTCCGCAGGTAAATGAGGCTAACGCGGCTCTACCACTCCCGTCAGCGTTGGGTTTAGGACCATAAATTGTCAGACTGGGAATCGTGTTTAACTGCTCAAACAAATAGGCAGTCAATTCATGTTCATACGCCTGGATTTTGTCCATACCAATGGCGGTGAGATAATCCACAGCTGCACCCAGCGCGATCGCTTCCCCAGTAGCAGGAGTTCCGGCTTCAAAACGGTAGGGAATATCGGCATAGGTGGCATGATCCAGAAAAACCTCGGCTATCATCTTCCCGCCCCCTAAAAATGGCGGCATTTCTCTGAGAACCTCTAATTTCCCATACAGGAAACCAATCCCTGTAGGAGCGCACATTTTGTGTCCCGATGCCGCTAACCAGTCGCAATCAATGGCTTGTACGTCAAGTTTTAGGTGGGGTGTACTTTGACAAGCATCAATTAATACTTTTGCGCCATAGTGATGCGCTAGTGCGGTAATCTCTTGGATGGGGTTAATACAGCCTAACGTGTTAGAAACATGGACAATGGATACCAGTTTCGTGCGATTGGAGAGTAGACTTTTAAACTGATCTACGTTAAACTCTTGAGTGTCGGTCAATTCGACGAATCTTAACACAGCACCTGTACGTTGGGCAATCTGTTGCCACGGAATCAGATTACTGTGGTGTTCCATCACCGAGAGAATGATTTCATCCCCAGGCTGTAGATTTTTCCCTCCCCAAGTGGAGGCAACTAAATTAATTCCTTCTGTGGCATTGCGCGTATAGATGATTTCTTGGGCAGATGTGGCATTAATAAATGTGGCAATTTTCTGCCGTGCGTTTTCGTAGGCTTCAGTGGCTTTGGAACTTAGGGTATGAATGCCTCGGTGAGCGTTGGCGTTAGTATGCTCATAGTAGTTCTGCCAAGTCTTAAGAACTTGTAAAGGTTTTTGAGAGGTTGAGGCATTATCCAGGTAAACTAAAGGTTTACCGTTAATCTTATCTTGCAAAATCGGGAAGTCAGCCCGAACTTTTGCGGCAAGCTGTTGTTCTGTTGTAAGTATCATAGGAATCCAGGTTGAAAATTGTCTGTATATTGTTCTAGATCAATTTTCATCGTCATTGGTCTGAAATCCAAGGGGGAAAATGATAAATTAAGTATCATTTTCTCAGAAAAACAGCCAACCACTTCCTGAGATATCATATCCGGTTGAATCCTTACACGTTAATACTGCCCAAGGCAGAGGGCAGAAGGGGAGATGGGGAAGCTGGGGAAGATAAAAATAGGTAATCTTCTACCGGGAAGGGAGTATGTTTAATCAGACGGGTAAATATTCAAATTCTCAATTTTTATTGACAAAATAAACAATTTGTGAATATACCCAATTACGAGACTTATGGCTTACCTTGTCTCTGGAGTCTTTTGGAAAGCTGCTTATTCTATATCTTCTTGCTTCGCTTGTAAGTCATCTCTTGCTTGTGCATCAGAGATAGCCCGTTCTCTTAAGATGTCGGCATCCGTCTGATTCTTAGCGGTATTGCTAGAAGCCGGGTTGGGTTCTTCTCCTGATGTATCCGGCTGATCAACATCTCCAGGTGTTTCTAAGTCGGCAGGTCTGGTATCGTAGGATTTAGGCGTTGTCATCAGTTTGTCTGAAATACTCAACGCCTATAGGCTATCCAGCCGAAGTTAGTTTCTCGTCTATCCTGAGAATGAGTTAGTTTAGATCCCCGACTTCTTCAAGAAGTCGGGGATCTGATAGGCGAGACTTATTATAAGTTGAATGGCACGGACTGGTATGCTGGTGGGCAGTGCCCACCCTACGGTATATCATGGGTTTCGGTGATCCAAAAATGCTGATTTCAGTGCTATTGATCCTAGGTTAAATCGCCTCACCTAAAATGAGCCGTTGTCGA
>CAKZMA010001032.1 GCA_937127375.1 uncultured Coleofasciculus sp.
AATGCCGTTGGGGTTGATTAAAAATAAATTAGGAGTAGAGTCACCAAAGGTTCCCAGCGTACCGAGAATATAAGACGGATTTTTGTCAGTGACTCGTGTTAAGATATTCTGGATATTAGCGGGACTAAAAAAATAGGCTCCTCGGTCAACATCAATATTAAATTCCCCAAAACTGTGAAAGAGATTAATTCCTCGAATAGCACCGCCTTGAATGATATCAATCTGTCCAAAGGGAGTAACAATGGAACCTTCTACCCCCAATGTGTCATCTGGTGTAATCTGAGCAAGGGTGGGATCAGGGAAAGAGGCGATCGCACTCAACATCCCGAAACCCCCAATTAACCACCAGCACCAGGATTGGCGGATTATAGCTGCTGCACTTTTGCTAGTCATGTCTCGGCTTTTTCACTCTCGGTAAAAATCTGTGTTTGCGATCGCCCATTGCGATACTCTGCGATACTCTATTATTTGGCGGTGATCAAAATAATGAAGTATACTTATTCTTTTTGTTCCCCATTCCCTATTCCCGAACAGTCGTTATCCCTTATATGTTCGCATTTTTATCTATTTTACCCCTCGCCCAAGTTACACCTACACCCCCACCCCAAGTGGAAATTATCCAACCGCAAGATGTGCGTCCGTTACCGGGACAATTGGATCAGGTTCCTGTTTTCAATAGCAATAGTCCGGAACTGGTGCAAACCGAGGGAATTTTACTCTCGACGTTTCCTGGACACAACAAAGCCACTCCTAGCGCCCACTTAAACTTTCCCTTTCAGGGGCGTTTTGATATCTTTGCCCATCATGTGGCTAAAGCGCCAACACCGGATGATTTACGGACGCTATATTTGGGACTACTTGTCCATAATCCGAGTACAGAATCGGTTACGGTTGATATTTTGCAAGCGGCTAGTTATTTAAGTCAACCCGATGCACCGTTTATCCAGTTACCCTCTCAAGTTGAGAATCCCCAAGGTACAGTATATGCGGGTCCCGGTAGTCGAGTGATGAGTGATATATTGAGAGGATATCGCCAAGCCGAGTTTCCGCCGCAAGTGGTGATTCCGCCGCAACAAAGCCGCCTGTTACTCAATTTACCGATTCCGGTTAAATCATTGGAACCGCCGATTAATGGGCGTTCTACGTTAATGCGGTTACGCAGTGATGGACAAGTTTATCTAGCTAGTCTCGCCCGTTATGCACCCACCGATGAGGCGGGAAATGAACGCGCCCCCACCCTGGTAGAATGGCAACAGCTATTGGATACAGGGGAATTAGCTGGACCACGCGATCGCGCCCCTACTCCACCAGACTCAACTACGGGTAAAATCATCTATGGGCGGGTTGCAGGTGTGGCTCAAGGATCACAGTGGCAAACTCAGTTAACTGATAGTCCGAGTTCCCAGGTTTTGACGATTCCTGAACCAGGAGACGCCTTTTCTTATGGATTGAGTACCTTAGCAGGTGGACGCTTAGGTACTGATCAAAGTCAGAGTGCGCGGATGCTGGTACGTTATCACGATACGGCTTATTTTGCCCATGGAAACTATGGCGTGCAATATAGTTTAACTTTACCCTTAGTCAATCCAACTCAGGAGACGAAAACAGTTACCGTATCCTTACAAACGCCTCTAAAACAAGAGCAAATTCAGCAGGGATTACGCTTTCTGGAACCTCCAGCAAACCAAGTCTTTTTCCGAGGAACGGTGCGATTACGCTATAACGATGATGCCAGATTACCTCGAACCGGGTATTGGCATTTAGTCCAACGGCGGGGACAAGAAGGGGAACCTTTAGTGACGCTGAACATGCCACCATCAAGTCAAAGATTAGTGCAATTCGATTTTTTGTATCCACCAGATGCAACGCCACCGCAAGTTTTGACAGTAGAAACGTTGCGTGATTCAGTAAGTGGGGACAATTAAAGTTGTTATTTGTCTTGTGTCTTATGCTCCCGATTTTGAGAGTTGGACAACCACCACTCGATTTGCCATACCAACAGATGAGTTAATTGAGGTTCTTCAGGTAGAATTGTTAATTCATGCAAGCGGGTCGCCCCGACAAGGAATTTAACGATAAATTGCCTGATCAATAGTTGCTCTAAAAAATGCCCATTCTGACTCAAAATGCTCACTACCAAAGCGCCATCCAACTAACAAGCGAGTGGGGATAGTATAGCCGCCAAAGGTTCCTTCTTCTTCCACCAAGCCGCCGAAGTTTGCATAATGAAACTCACCACCTTCAGGATTACCCCAACGCTTCAGCTTGACACTCTCCAACCGCCCCTGATTATCAACCGTGAGGATCAGGTTGCTACTCTCGCCAAACCGGGTTAAACTAGCATGGGCATGAACTGCATCCGGTGTCGTCCACGATACATCACGTTGGCACAGAACAGACGGTAACCAGACAAGTTCTGCCAGCATTCGACCCACAGTTGATCGCGTAATATCGGTTCCCGTTGCTGTCATCACTGGAAACAGCCCAAACAACTTCCACCGCATCCCGCCAACACCATCCACAAGCCGATCTGAACCCCAAATCGGTAAGCCATTCATCCGTACCGCCGCCCGCCAAATAAAACCCCGACGCCAAGAGATGACTTGTTCTGCGGTGAAAGGAAGCCAACCCCGTAGTTTAATTTCGCCATGCATCCGCAGTCGCACCCCAGAGGCTAACTTTGTTCCTGGCGCGATCGCATGGTTCAGATAGCGTTGTACCGTATCAGGATACCCTACCAACTGATCCGGTTGAAATATCTGTTCGCTGGGTGGCGTTGACTCCCACAACTCGTTTAGGCAAACCGCTTGACTCATCACTACCTCCAACCCTGATTCTTAAAAACAATTGTCCGGATTAAATCGTTATAATCCAGTATTTATTATTAGTGAAGCTAACCCATTCATCAGGTTGCTATAGGAAGATACAAATCTGTTCTCAGACTACACAAACCTTCCCTCTTTCGTAATCAGCATTCTCCAATCACGAATCATCAATTACCAGGTTGCAATTCACCTAGTCATAAACCTAGCCAATCCATTTGGCGTTTATAACTGCTAGTCCTATTCAAATTGTACCGATGTCACGTCAACATTTATCCAGTCCTCAGCGAAAATTCACTCGACGTTCATTTCTAGTCCTAGGTGGTGCGGCTTTAGCCCAAGGGTTGGGACTTGTTTCCCCAGTCGCCGCCGAGTCTGTCAGTCTTCGCCGTAGTACGATTCTCGGTGTTCCTCTCTATCAAACCCATATTGATTTGACGAACCCCGATACGTTTATCGCCATTGGTTTAGCTAATAATTCCACGTTGGGAAATCATCAAGGGACAATTGGTGAAGAATCCTTTAATCGTATGGTTCGCCGCTATCATGCGGCTGTCGTGGCGAGTGGCACATTTTTTAGTAGCAAAGATCCAAAACGGCTGATGGGAAATATGGTCTCCGCTGGAAGCTTTCTCAAATACAGTCCCTGGGAAAATTATGGGACGACGCTGGGATTACGGGTCGGAAACCAACCGGAATTAGTGACAGCGCGAGTGGATGGAAAACCAGACTGGGAGGAACATTGGTTTTCGATTACTGGGGGTCCCAGATTGCTGAGGAACGGGAAAGTTTGGTTAGCGCCGCGCAGTGAAGGATTTACTGATCCGCGTGTTATGGGTGTGGCACATCGCTGTGCGATCGGGTTTCCCGCTAGTGGGAAAAAATTGGTCTTAGTCACGTTTCTAGAACCGTTACCTCTATGGCGAGAAGCGAAGGTAATGCGGGCAATTGGGTGTAGTGAGGCGATGAATTTAGATGGTGGAAGATCTAGCGCATTATACCACAGAGGGAGGATTTTTGTAAATCCCAAACGGACGCTGACGAACGCAATTGTTGTGTATGACTCTCATCATCCAGCACCGAAATTCTTACGTGAAACTTGGCAGAAGTTTCAACAAGGAGAACGACCTGTTGTGCCGCAGTTATTCAGAGTTTGAATGATTTATTATATCATTTTAAAAAGAGCGATCGCCTGTTCAGATCCCTGTAGGGGCGACCCGCTTGCATAAATTAACACCACCAGTCCATTTAATTTGATCGGGTCGCCCTCTCCTCCAACCTTTGGGTTAAAACGTGTTTATGTGAGAATGTTTGCCAATAACTATTTGAAAGACCAGGGAATTTTACTTGTGTTAATGCCATTTGGTTCTGATTTCTCAAAACTAAATGGCATCTATAAAATTAATTTAGATTAGATAGTAT
>CAKZMA010001033.1 GCA_937127375.1 uncultured Coleofasciculus sp.
GACAAATAACAAATACCCTAACTTCCCAACATCTGCAACTTATACAAAGCAGCATACAAACCCTCCTGTTGCAACAGTTGTTCATGAGAACCAGATTCCACCAACTCACCCCGCTTAAGCACCAAAATTCGGTCTACATTGCGAATGGTTGAGAGACGGTGGGCGATAATAATTGCCGTGCGTTTTTCCAATAAATGATCAACGGCTTGTTGAATCAACGCTTCGGTGCCCACATCTAAACTTGCCGTCGCTTCATCTAACACCAAAATTTGCGGATCACGAATTGCCGCCCGGGCAAATGCTAATAACTGCTTTTGACCCCCAGAAAGATTGGTTCCTCTCTCCCGAAGTTGAGTATCGTAACTTTGAGGAAGTTCTTCGATAAATTGTCCAACATTTGTGGCTTCCGCCGCCGCTTTCACTTGTTCAATCGAGTAGTCTTCGCCCAAGGTAATATTACTTTTAACATCCCCAGCGAATAAAAATCCCTCTTGCAAAATAACCACCATCTGACGCCGTAATTCAGCTTGGGGCAAATCCCGAATATCAATCCCATCCACTAAAATACGTCCCTTTGTCGCTTCATAGAGGCGACACAGCAAGCGAATAATCGAACTCTTTCCCGCACCCGTCGGACCCACTAACGCCACTTTTTCTCCGGGGCGAATGGTAAAGTTTAAATCTTTGAGAACATAGTCATCATCTTTATAAGCAAACCAGACATGTTCAAAGCGAATTTCACCTCGATGCGCCGCTATTTGTCCCTTACCATTGGTTTTCTGCTGTTCTGAAACTAACGCCGCCTGGGATAACTCTGGATCACGAATTTCAATCGGCTCATGCATAATATCACTCACCCGTTCAAGTGCAGTGAATCCAGCTTGAAACATGGTAAACTTGTCAGCAAACTGACGCAAGGGATTAAATAAACGCTGGGCGTAGAGAATAAAGGCAGATAAGACACCAAAACTGAGATTATCTTGCAGAATTAACCAACCACCTAACCATAATACCGCCGCGATCGCGACTAAAGATATCCACTCTAATGTGGCAGACACAGCAGAATCGTGAAAAATGGTTTTATCAACTTCTGCGACATAGCGCTGATTCACCGCCCGAAACATTTCAGCATTCACTTGTTCCCGGCGAAATAGCTGGACAATATTAATCCCAGCGATATTTTCTTGCAACATTGAGTTGAGTGTGGAGAGTTCTTCTCTGGCTGTATAATTCGCTTTCCGATATTGCCGCTGGAAGTAGACAATTAACCCGGTAACCGGAAATAGCATTAAGATCAGAATTAACGCCAATTGCCATTGTAGGGAAAACATGAAAATGGCAATAACCAGCATAGAGAAAATATCATTGAGAATGCCAATGGCACCACTGGAAAAGACTAATCCTAATGCTTCCACATCGCTGGTGATCCGGGTAATCAGTTTTCCCACCGGAGTTCGGTCAAAAAATCGCACCGCCAGGGAGGTAATATGGTCAAATAAATCATTGCGAATCCCGGCGGTAATTTGCTGACCTAAGTTTTCTTCCAGGAATTTCTGGAAAACGCTACAGGTTAATCGGATAATGATACTCAGTAACAACAGAGTTGCCAGAATATTAATGCCTTCTGATAAAGAACGATTATCCAGAAACCACCAGGTTTCTTCTTGACGAATCAAGGAAACCGCTTGCCCAATAATTAAGGGTTGAATAGCGCCCAGAATGGATACGGGAATGAGTAAAATAATCGCTGTGATCAGTAGGCGTTTTTTCCTGAGTGCATAAGGAACCAATCTCCGGAAAAGTCGCCAATCCGTTTCCCCGCGTCGGTTAACGCCTCTAGATGTTGGTGATGATGCCTTAGTCATAGTAAACCCTGGTTTGCAAAAGTCATACA
>CAKZMA010001034.1 GCA_937127375.1 uncultured Coleofasciculus sp.
TAATCGACTGGCATAATACAGAGTTAGACTTTCACTCATGCTTGCCATCAATGGCGGCTGATATCCTGCATGATGCCAAAATCCTGAACATTGACCCCATTGGTATTTGGCAGTACCTTTTCCCTGCGGTGCTGTCGCTAGCTGGTAAGCGAGTCGATTTGGATGTTGAGAGTCACACGATTCCCGCGATCGCGTGGACGGCTTTAGTGGCTGAGTCGGGATCGGGAAAGACAAGGGCTGAGAAGTTAGTTATCAACCCTATAAAACGCTTGCAAAAGGACGCTGATGAGCGATTTAAGGCGGAATTACAAGAATGGGAGGACTGGGACAGTAGTGAGAATGGCGGCGAGAAAAAACCGCCTAAACCAAAAAAGCGTAAATATTGGTTCGACGTAGCCACCATCCAAGCCGTGATGAAACGCTTGTCAGAGCAGAACAAAAATGGCGCTATATGGTCAAGGGATGAGTTGGTAGGAATTTTTCAATCTCTCAACCAATTTGACAAAAAGGAAAGTGAGGGATTGTCCTGTTTGTTAGCCTCCTGGGATGGTGGTAGCAGTCAGGTTGATCGTGTTCACGAAGAGGATTCCTATTTCATTGACAGTAGTCGTCTCAATATCTCAGGCGGAATTCAACCCGGAGCATTCAAGAAAGCCTTTCGAGATCCAGACGATTCCCAAGGGTTGCAGGCGCGATTTTTGTTCGCATCAATGAAGCCGCGTAAACCTAAGCGGGTTAAGGGTTTTTGCTACCTGAGTGAAAAACTACCCCCACTGTATCAATGGCTAGATAATATCCCAGAGGGCAAAATTAAGCTCTCCAAGACGGCTGATTCCTACTATGACTTGCTTTATGAGGCAATCGGTGAACAAGCCATTAACACTTCAATGCCTGCGATCCGTGCCTGGATGTTTAAGTTACAGGGACAATTATTAAGGATTGCCCTAGCTCTACACCTAATCGAGTGCTACCACGAACCCAACCGCCCGTTTTGGGAACTACAAAAGGATACATTGGAAAGAGCTGTATTGTTCGCTCAGTATTATCGCAGTACATTTCATATCATCCAGACTACGGCTGCTGATACAGATGACATCAGCGCTATCCTAATGCAAATCTGGGATAAGGCTATTACGCGCCATCCAGAGGGCATCAGCACCCGTGATGCTTACCGCGAAATAAAAGCCATTCAATACCGCGCCAAAGATGCGGGGCGATCGGTTAGTGCCTACACGACTGACTTGTTCACCAAATTAGAACAGATGGGGAAAGGCATGGTAGTCAAAAAGGGTCGTCAAATTAAGTTTGTGGCTACTTTAAATCCACCCCCCATACCCCCTGATAATGGGGGACAAAAAACCGAAACCGACCCCCCCGGTGACAGAGTGACAGAAGCTGAAACAGTAGTAACCACAGGGGATACAACTGTCACCGGAAATGAACTGTCACCAGTGACATTACAAAAAAATGGTGACTCCTTAACCGAGACATCCCAAAACGCGATCGCGACTGACCCAAATGAAGCACCCCCAGAAGCACCCGTACAAAAACTCGACTCGCCAATCTGCCAACGAATTAACGCTGAAATGAAGCGGCTAGGGTGGACGAAACAGCAAGGGCGAGATTACTTGACTCAGACGTATGGGAAATCGAGCCGCCAGCTACTTTCCGATGAAGAGTTACTTGACTTCCTGCATCACCTCGAATCGATTGAGGAGAGTGGAGATGTCAATCAAAAGACAAACGGAACTGGGTTCGTCTCTTGATTGACGGGCAGCGGAAGCGACTAACCGCGATCGTCCAGTCCAGCCAACGGAATTTGTGATCAGAAGGCTTAAACTCAAACGTTTGAGTTTAAGCCTTCTGCTGGGCGCGATCGCGATCCTTCTGCGACAGCGGCGTCACTGAAGAACAGAGGCGTCTCTGTTCCGCAATCGCCCGTAAACCCTGATAGTCTGGGAGTTTTCAGGGTATCGCTAAAGAACAGAGGCGTCACTGATGCATTACCACAGCAGGCAGGCTGCGTCAATAGTTTCAAAAAAATGGTGCTTTCTACAAAGAACAATCCCACCATTCCCAGCCAATATCGATTTACTATAATCGAGTTTTACAACAGCCCGGTGAGGTTTCAAAACTTATGGCAGACTCTAACAAAAGCTACGCCTTTCATGGCGATGTTGGCAGTGTTGAAAATCAAGGTCATATCGTAAGCTCTGGTAGTAAAAACACCATTAGCAGTGCTGCGGGTGAGGTGAAAGGGGATTATAAAAACCTTCAGCACATTCACAACCACGCACCAGAGAAAAAGCAAACACTCGCCCAAGCTGCCGCAGAGATTCAGAGTTTGCTTAAGCAGCTTGAACAAACCTATCCGAATGCCACTGATACTGAAAAACAAAGTGCTTTAGCCATAAGGCTGCAACAAGAAATCAAGAAAAATCCCACATTCAGAACCCGGTTACAAAATGCGTTAAAGGAAGGGGGCATTGAAGCCTTAAAGGTGTTGTTTGCCCCAATTGGTATTCCGATTGAGATGGTCAGAGGTTGGATTGAAGCTGAAGCAAATGAGTCGGCGAAAAACCCGAAATGATGGAGAGCTCGAAGGTTAATGAATAATCAGGAAAACCAGAACAAACAATCCATTTTTAGTGACGATGTTGGCAGCGTTGACAATCAAGGTCACATCGGAATTTCTGGTAATCAAAACACGACTGGCAATGCGGCTGGTGAGGTTCATGGTAATCAGAACAACTTTCAGAATTCTGGGGATGTCTACTTTGACACTAAACAAAAATGGGTAGGAAAACCCTTCCAAGCTCCCCCATTACCCCCCAACTTTGTCGAGCGTTCCCAACCGCGTCGGGAAGTGAAAAAATTACTCCTAGAAACGGGAGAAACCACACCGGGGACGTTAGTTGTGAGTGCTATCTATGGACTGGGTGGTATTGGTAAATCCGTGTTAGCTACAGCACTGGCTCATGACCCCGATATTCATCAACGCTTTTCCGATGGGATTCTCTGGGTAACACTGGGTCAACAACCGGATATCCTCTCATTTTTGGCGACTTGGATTCATGCATTAGGAGACTTTGACTACAAACCAACCACTCCCCAAGCCGCTTCGACGCATCTCAGAACCCTACTTTATGACAAATGTATGTTATTAGTCGTCGATGATGCTTGGAAATCGGAAGATGTCGAACCCTTCCAAGTCGGTGGCTCAAATTGTCGGGTTTTAGTCACCACCCGTGAGGCTCCTGTGCCTGGAGCAACTCGATATGACCTTCGTGTGATGAAGAAAGCAGAGGCTCTGGAGTTATTGAACAAATGTAGATCGGGAACATCGATGTCAGAGGAAGAGCAGAGACAAGCTCTAGACTTGGCAGAGGCGTTAGGGTATCTGCCATTGGCTTTAGAACTGGCAGCAACTCAAATCGCTGAGGGTGTGGATTGGTGCGAATTATTAGAGGACTTCCAGGCTGAAGTTGCACGACTGGAAACGTTAGATTATAGTGGAGCTGAGAGTGCTAGTTGTGAAGAGACTCGTAAGCGTTTGAGCTTAAAAGCATCATTTAACTTGAGTTTACGGCATTTATCTCCGGAACAATTACAGCAGTTTGCTTGGTTAGGCGTTTTACCCGAAGATGCTGCCATTGGACAACAGACAGCCGCCGTTCTCTGGCAGGTGAAACCGCGACAAGCTGGGGCGATTCTGCGAACGCTGCGTTCTAAAGCACTGTTGTTATCTGGAGCGGTGCAGCCGGGAGAGAAACCGACTTATCGCATCCATGATTTAATGCATGATCGGGCTAAAGAGTTGTTAACCGATAGTGTTAATCCGACTCAATCGGAGGAATTACCAGGACTGGGATTAACGTTAAAAGAGGCTCATGCGGCGTTTCTGGAGCGTTACCGTGCCAAGACTAAAAATGGACAATGGTACACGTTATCGAATGACGGTTATATCCATAACTATTTGAGTTGGCATTTAGAGAAAGCAGGTCAATCTCAAGAACTACATCAACTTTTACAAGCCTCAACACCTGAAGGGCGTAATGCTTGGTATGAAGCTTGCGATCGCATAGGAAAACTGGGAAAGTTTGTCACCGATGTGGTACGAGCTTGGCGATTAGCAGAAGAAATGTATGAGAAGAAACCATCAGAATCTATTGGGTTACAGTGTCGTTATGCCTTGATTATTGCTTCTCTTAATTCTTTGGCAGATAATATCCCACCTAAATTAATGGCGGCGCTGGTGGAGAAGCAGATATGGACTCCAGAACAGGGTTTAGCTTATACTCAACAGGTACAAAATCAAAAATATCGGGCAGATGCTCTGAGTTCTATTGCACCCCATTTACCTGAGACTTTACTATCTCAAGCGCTAGAAGCCGCACGGGGTATACCAGATGAGTGGCACCGCGCATTAGCACTGGGTTCTATTGCACCCCATTTACCTGAGATTCTACCTGAAGCGCTAGAAGCGGCACAGGCTATACCAGATGAGTGGCATCGCGCCCAAGCACTGGGTTCTATTGCACCCCATTTACCTGAGATTCTACCTGAAGCGCTAGAAGCGGCACGGGCTATACAATCTGAGTTCCATCGCGCATTAGCTTTGGTTAAAATTGCACCCCATTTACCTGAGACTTTACTATCTCAAGCGCTAGAAGCGTCACGGGCTATACAATCTGAGTATTACCGCGCCCAAGCACTGGGTTCTATTGCACCCCATTTACCTGAGACTTTACTATCTCAAGCACTAGAAGCGGCACGGGCTATACCAGATGAGTGGCACTACGCCAAAGCTCTCTTGAGTATTGCACCCCATTTACCTGAGATTCTACCTGAAGCCCTAGAAGCGGCACGGGCTATACCAGGTGAGTATTCCCGTGCCTATGCACTGGGTTCTATTGCAGCCCATTTACCTGAGATTCTACCTGAAGCGCTAGAAGCGGCACGGGCTATACCAGATGAGTGGCACTACGCCAAAGCTCTCTTGAGTATTGCACCCCATTTACCTGAGATTCTACCTGAAGCCCTAGAAGCGGCACGGGCTATACCAGGTGAGTATTCCCGTGCCTATGCACTGGGTTCTATTGCAGCCCATTTACCTGAGATTCTACCTGAAGCGCTAGAAGCGGCACGGGCTATACCAGGTGAGTATTACCGCGCATTAGCACTAGGTTCTATTGCAGCCCATTTACCTGAGATTCTACCTGAAGCGCTAGAAGCGGCACGGACTATACCAGATGAGTGGGATCGCACCCAAGCACTGGGTTCTATTGCACCCCATTTACCTGAGACTTTACTATCTCAAGCGCTAGAAGCGGCACGGGCTATACCAGATGAGTATTACCGCGCATTAGCACTAGGTTCTATTGCACCCCATTTACCTGAGACTTTACTATCTCAAGCGCTAGAGGCCGCACGGGCTATACCAGATGAGTGGCACCGCGCCCAAGCTCTCTTGAGTATTGCACCCTATTTACCTGAGATTCTACCTGAAGCGCTAGAAGCGTCACGGGCTATACAATCTGAGTATTACCACGCTGAGGCTTTCAGTAGATTACTACCAATCCTTAAACCTTTTTATTTTGACTTTTCATTCTGGAAAAAGAGCCTTAACGTCTTAGCTTACCTTACTCGTAAAGACTTACTATTCGGTATCTCAGCATTAAATCCTGTTATCATCACTCTCGGTGGTAAAGAAGCGTTAGCCGCAACAGCTCGTGCGATTCAGGAGGTTCGGCAACAATGGAACTAATGGGACTTCAACAAATTATGCGGCAAAAATCGCCTGTAATCCAAGCCAGGACTGGAAAGGTACTCAATATAAGTAAAGACGTTTTCCTGTATAGCTTTGAGTCCAATATTTAGTGGTATTCTTGTTTAAGTCCCGTTTACTGGACTAAACCTATATATTAAATGGGGTGCAATTTTACCCAGAGTTTCTGCTCGATTACTTGAATATTGTTTTTATTTCCTCTAGCATTTCCATATCTACAATGGCTCACTCACAAAACTTAATAGTATCACCAAACGGAAGATACGAAGCTGAGTTAATTTCAATTCCGCCAAAAGGCTTACACTACCAAATAAGAGATACAAATACAAATCGTATATTATTTACTACTAGAGAGGAACGTGGTACAAGAGAAAATGATGTAAAAGCAGGCAGGTTTAGCCAGGACTCAACACAATTTGCGGCAGCTTATCATTATGGTCATAAAGGAAAGTATACTTGGATTGGTGATTGGATAGTTGAAACTGGTGTGCTTTACAAAAGCCAGAAGCTCCAAGGTTTTGTAAGAAACATTCCCGACTCAGCTTTTGTTGATTTTAAGGGTGTTTGGTGGACTCTTGATTGTGCCTGTGATGATACTTATTAGTATCATCATAAAGATTAAATTAAATCGATAGTTATGATGAAAAAAAATAATTGTAAATCAATGAATAATTCTTTTACAAATGAGTGATGTATCAATAAGTTTTATCAATCAGTCTGGTTGAAGACATTTGACAAATCGTTTTTAATATGAGTGGTCAATAACGCGACATTTTCTCCTATGCTGACTCAAGAAACGGTAGTAATCAAGAGGAAGGACGTGGCAATACAACTGATATGTCGTCATAACGCCCTTTCCCGACTTTTGGCTCTTTCCTAAAACTCCAAACTCTGCACAGCCCGTCGCTTCACCTCTTCAGAGCGTCGGTCATACTGCGCGGTGGTGACAGGTGTTGCATGACCCGCCAGCTAAGGATTTAATCAACCTATCACAACTATAACTTCACTACACTTTACTTTTCTAGTAACCGTTCAGGGGGGGAACGAAATCTGGTAATCTGAGAGGCATGGATGAGCAGCACCTACGGTCGATACCAGGAATTGATGGCGACGATTGGGAGCAGACCCCGGTCTGCGTCAGAAGGATAGTGGTGCAATTACCCGGATTTCTCACCACGATTCCCCAAAGGCTTATAAAGTCTGGATCAACGGTAAAATAAGGCACACACATCCCGGCACATTATAAGAGACGTCCCTCAAGGTGAGGGATGTCGCTCCTAACTTAAATCGTCGAGCAATAAATCTGTTAATTCACCCTGATCACGTCCCCGGTTATCGTCATAAATCATCAGGGTATCTAGGTTACGATGTCGGCTTAATTTCTGAACCTTGCGGACATTCCCATCGGTGGCGTCCAGCGCTGCGGTAATAGCAGAATGCCGTATCCGGTGAGGACTCATCGGCTTCTTAATGCCAGCCCTTTTGCACAGCCGTGCAATAATTCGTCTGATGCCGTCCCCGGTTAGTCGATGTCCAGTATGGGCATAGTCGAGGGAAATAAAAATAGGGGCATCGCTGGGAGTAGAGCCACGGGCATCGAGCCAAGACGCGATCGCTTTTACTGTCGCTTCACCCAAATCAACAAACTCAGCCTGTGTCCCCTTACCTTTTCCCAATATTCGCAGCGTCTTAGATAGAGGGTCAAAATCTCCCACGTTCAACTGACTAACCTCATTCCTTCTGAGGGCGTTACCCCAGAGGATTAGGAGTAAAGCGTAGTCTCTCAACCCTGGGAGCTTCTCGCGATCGCAAACCGCCAGAACCCGCTTGAATGCCTCGGTATCGATTCCGGTGGTATCCCTGTACTTTTGAACCCTTTCACCTTTGACATCCTCTAACGAGTAATTGCAAACCCCCAGCTTCCTACCCATGGCTACCAGGGACTTTAGGGCGGCGAGGCGGCGGTTGATGGTCGCCTCTTTCAAGCCTTTATTAATCAGCTTACTTTTGTACTTGAGAACCACCGAGACAGCTTGGGCGCGTTCAAGATGTAGGAACTCCAGAACACTGTCGCTGGTTGCAACGCTCCCAGTCATCGTCTTAAAGAAATCGTGAACGTCTTTTTCGTAGGCGCGGCGGGTATTAGGACTTCTTTTAGTCACAGAACAAACAGGGGTTAATAAAACTTATGCTGCGTAGAGGACTTCATCATAACGGTTTATTATGTGGCTCCCCTTTTCCGTAAAAAAAGGGCGTCCCAAAAAACGGACACATGAAGGAAGATTAAGCGGCTTGGGTCAGGTAATCAAGCAGGCACTGCCTTCGCTAATATATACAAATATAGACAAACTGGGCGATATTGTAAATACAATCTATATTTTAGTCTAGAAAAGCTAGATAGTATAGAATCTGTGGTATGTTGTCTATATAAGCTAGAAGAGTATAGACAGATGAGTGAAGCTAAAAGCCAATTGGCAACCTTCCGTATTGATGCCGATAAGTGGGATGCCTTTAAGCGCAAAGCCAGACAAAGTGGGGCTTCCGCCTCTGAGGTGTTAATCGGCTTTATCGATTCTTACTTAGGCGATGGGGGAGTTCCCGCGCCCTTACCCGATGCGAGTGAGATAGAAGATATCAAAGCCAAATTAGAGCGTCTAGATGAGATCGAGGCGCGTCTAGACAAACTGGAGGAACAACAGCCGGGAAAGTCAACACCGAGCTCCCGCCGAGGTGTTGAGACGGATAGCTTGAGTCAATCCGAACTTGATCCGATACGCGATCGCGTTCTATTGCGGCTCAAACTTGGCAAGCAGGCACCGGGGTACAAGGCAGCGGTTAAAGCATTGAACATGATGATCGATGAACTCTCTTCCCAAGACTAATGACTAACCACAAGCTCAAAAAGCTCTCGGCTGGGTGGATGTGTGAACTGTGCCAGCAGCAATGGAAGAAAAAGCCACGAGCAAAATGTCCTGGAGTAGTTTGGTATGACAATCCTAATCACCTACCCAGTCACCTGATTGAAGCTGAACAGTTAGCCGCCCAAAACCTCAAGCCCAAAGGGAACGCGATCGGATGTTTGAAGCGAAGCAAAAATTGGGTGTGGCTTTTTGACTCATCCGATGTAGAAACCATCGACCCAGAACTACCCCCCATTTACACCTGGAATAATCGCCCCAAAGACCTCAAGACGCCCAATCAGCTCTACCGATATAATCGAAAACCAGGGGACAACCCCCACGGTTGTATCCGGCACGAGGGAGACTGGCTGTTTCTTTACCGCTGGGAAGAATGCCCGATTGATGATGAATCTCTACCACCTTACCGCGAGTACGGAACAGCCCCCGAATTAAAAACGCGATCGCAGCTCAAGAAAGAGAACCTTGTTCCCCGCGACGATGCAAAGCCAAGAGGATTCTATCGAATTTGGCGAGAAGAGTGGAAGACAGTTTGGCTTTATCACGCCGATGATTGCGATTGGGAGGCTCCTGATAACTTTCTAACTAAGGGAACGCTGCGCGATCGTTATTTACTGTCAAAATCCTGGATAGCCCGTTTGGGTGAACCTGACCTCATCCGGGAAAACCCTCATCACAAGAGCTGGACGCCAATGCAGTTGTATTCCCGGCAGCGAGTTGAGCGTTTTTTGGCTGACCATGCTGAAGAATATAGCCAGTGGCTTGATGAGAGGGATAGGTATGTGGCGATTTTCTCAGCGAATAGAGAGGCGATCGCGCAAGGTCATGAACGGTATCTGGAGGCAAAAAGTAAACGCAAGGCACAGCAGCAGCGGTGTCTTAGGTGTGCTTCTGGGTGTGCTACTCGTCAAGGTTTTCTGTGTGCCATCTATCCGATGGGATTGGAGGATTGGCAGATACCTTGTGATGATTTTGTGGCTAGGGGGTGAGTAACCGACCATCTGGGCTTTACTCTATTCCCGATTCCCGATTTTTAGAATATAAGTTTTTCTTGGGGAGTTTTTAGGCGATCGCCGGAATTTCCGATAAGTGGATTTTATAGA
>CAKZMA010001035.1 GCA_937127375.1 uncultured Coleofasciculus sp.
ATGTTAGCGATCGCGTCTATGCTATGTTCAATTTGTGTTCATGAACAGCGCGATCGCGAGTAAGTTGCTCAGATCTCTCAATCGCTCTATTGTCGGCTGATCCCAATGGCGCGGGGTTATGCATTGATGGACACACAGCCCCCCTAATCGTTGACCGTGACTGATTAAGGGTACAATTAAAACGGCTTTGGCTTTTAACGGAGTTAGTTGCGCGATCGCAACATCTGAGAGTTCGGTTTGCTCAATATCCTCTTGCTCAATATCCTCAATCGCGACAATTTGCCCCTGTTGGTACAGTGTCTTATAATCTTCCTCTAAACCGGGATCAGCAAGGCAAAGTTCTAGTACCGAGGGATATCCGGGGGCGACGGATTCCACAATCGATTGATCCCCTAAGGTATAAAAGATGACTCGTTCAACCTCTAACTGAACTCGCAGCTTCGCCACCGTGAAATCCAGCAGCGTTAACACAGGAGTAGACTTACACAAGCGCTGGAGAATCTCTGCGAATAAAGCATCCCACTGTTGTAAACGCTGTAATTGCTGGGTGGCTTGTTCCGCCTGTGTTAAAGCTTGAGCCGCCGTCAAGAGACGCCGTACTCGTTGGGAGAGAACCGCCCAATAGATGGGTTTGGTAACATAATCAGTTGCACCTACGGCAAAAGCATGATCCACAGAATCTTGATCATCGAGAACCGTAATCATTAAAATCGGGATGCGATCGCCTCCTGGTAGAGAACGCAAACGCTGACAACAGGTAAAGCCATCTAATCCCGGCATAACTGCATCCAACAGTACCATGTCTGGCTGATAATGCAGATATTCGCTCAGACATTGCTCCCCATCCTTCGCTTCCACGACGCCATATCCTTCTTCTGTCATCGCTAAATTGAGTAATGAGCGCATTGAACGATCATCATCAACGACGAGGATTAAAGGTTGATCAGGCTGAAAATCCATAGTAGGAGGGTAGGTGAAAGAATGGTTTTGCCGTAGGGGCTTGGTTACCAAGCCCTTCGCCTATGTTTGTGTAGCCGCGATTTTAATCGCCCGAGAGTCTGATTAGGGAATGGGGATTGGGGATTTTGACACCTGTTGAAGTAATGCTGTTTTCACCTTCTCATACTCTACCTCGAGCTGAACCCGTTGCTCCGCAGGGACTTCAGTTATACCCGCACTTGCCAAGGCTTCCAACTTCTTGCACATAAGGGAAAGAGTGACAGCACCCAGATTCGCACTACTAGAACGGAAACTATGAGCCGCCTGTCTTAGAGCCTCTGCATCTTGGGTTGCGATCGCGGATTGAATGGCTTGGAGTCGTTCGGGTGCATCGTCTAAATACTCTCCTACAATTTTATCCAAGACAACATTGGCTTTTGCTCCCGCTAATTTCTGTAAGGATTGCCATACCTTGGCATCTAATACCTCCGACTCCTGATCATTCAAGGTTTGCGGCAACGGAAAAACGCCTTCCTTTTCCCCCTTGTCTCCCTCATCTTCTATATTTAACCCCCCATTACTATCCGATAGGTTTTGTAACGCCTGAAGCAGTTTTGGCAACTCAATCGGTTTAGTAATATAGTCATCCATTCCCGCCGCCAAGCACCGTTCTCGATCACCCCGCCGAGCATAAGCCGTAAGCGCAATAATCCGAGGACGTTCGCCAGCAGCCCACTGCTCACATATCTGGCGAGTCGCGGTTAAACCATCCATTTCTGGCATTTCCACATCCATAAACACGACATCATAAGACTGGCTATGCAAAGCCTGTAACACCTCTGCACCGTTACTCACGACATCAGCCTGATAGCCTAATTTCTTTAGCAAAAGTACGGCAAACTTCTGATTCACGCGATTGTCTTCCGCTAGCAATATCCGTGTTTTATCGTTTTTTGTTAAGGATGTGGTTTGCATTGGGTTATGTCTGTTATGTTGCCTTATTTCTGTCTTTTATTTATTGTGTAGTAAAAAGCCTGTTGAGACATGCGCCAGATTGCCGAATTCTCCATGCCAAATCGACGTAAAGTAATAATTTGATTTAGAAACCGCTCAAATTAGAGTTGCAGCTAAGGTGCTGACTCAGGGTAGATTTTATGCGATCGCACATTTAGCTGTCCGGCAAGACTGTCCACTGGCGAATGGTGACGGTCAAAAGTAGGAGACCGATAACCAATAGACCGAGATCTGGCACAACATCCAACAGCCATGCTGCACTTGTGCCAACCAACGTCCAGACAAGCGGTACAACCAGGACATACAGGGGTTGCTTATGCCTCAGAATCAGCAGAAACCCAGGCGATCAAGATCACCTGAACAGGTTCTACCGCCTCGTTATAACGCACAAAAACGTTAAAGAATTCGTCCGTACCAAAGGGTAACTGCATGATTCCATCCCATCTGATGCAGAATCGCTTATCCTTAGAATCAGATCCAACACGAATTAGGGAAACGAGGACTTTGTATCAACTATGATGTAGAGGAGTTTCAGTTGGATATTCAAACCTTGCAGTCAATGGGCTTACTATGATTGTTGTCAGTGATACTTCACCCATCACCAATCTGGCAGCAATTGGTCAGCTCGATTTATTGCGGCAACTCTATAAAACCATCATTATTCCGCAAGCTGTTTATAGCCATCCTATTTAGGGTCAGCGGACGAAGTTAACGAGTGCGATTTGACCGTTTTTGCATCCACCACACTATCAGACCGACAGGAAGCGCTATGAGAACTCCCACGATTATGTGAAACAGTACGTCAAGGAAATTGTAGTAGGAAAGATAAATGGGAATGACAGCTTCAGGGCTATCCGAGGGTTGATTTTTAGTGATAATTGTTTTTACAGGTTCAGAAGTGACTTGAGAGGAGATACCACTGACGGCTAAACCTGTGCTGACAACGGCAATTAACAATTCTAATCGTTGTTGTCGTTTTTGAGCCGCTGATTCTGTGGCGCGATCGCTCTCGGCTTGTTC
>CAKZMA010001036.1 GCA_937127375.1 uncultured Coleofasciculus sp.
TCATCCAGTGAGGATTCCCCGGTATCGGCTTCAATAATGAGTAGATAATCACCACCGGGTTGCAGGGGGGGTTCTCCTGGATAGGTGATTTGGGTATCGCTGATTTGGGTTGTCCACTGGATTCCTTCTCCTTCTAGGGTGACGGTATAGTGGCGGGCTTCGGGTATCCCATTCCAGCGTAGGAGGGGTTTGTCAGTGAGAATCGCGGTGCGCCGGGGAGTGATAATGTAAGGAATCCTATTGTTCCAAAAAGCGATATCGCCACGATGGGGACAGTTATAAGTACCCGGGGTACATTCAGCACGCTTGGGACAATGAACAAGATCTCGGCTACATTCATCAGTGGCAGGTAGACAGGGATTGAGGCGATTGCTTCCAGGGGATAGGGTTTGGCTGGATAAGTCAGCACATTGCAAGATGACTTGTGCGCCATTGGCGATAAATAACTGATCCTCTGGGTAAATATCTGTACCAATTTGCGCTTGAATTCTACGTCCACTACGCTGAATGTGTACATCACCTGTGATCTGAAGAATTTGTCCGTTAGTAAGAGGTTGGGATTGCAGGTTTAACGCAGAGTGTAGGGGATATCTGGGAACCGACTCAATATTCCCTTGATCCCTTGCCAGTTTTTCCCTGTTCGTAGTCGGCACTTTAGTGCCAGAATTACCAACGCCCTGACGAGAAAAGCTAACATTAGCGACAGTCTGGTCAAAAAAAATCCAACGAGATAAAAATTGTTGATCCTCTAAATCTTGTCGGCGTTCTACCTGTTTTCTGACTCCCTCATTCCCGACACCCAAGGCATTCCCGTCAAGGAGAAGGAAAATCAAACTTATAAATGTCACAAGTTTCCAGTACATGATACATCTACTCCTTTAACCGAGTGTCAATGTTTCGATTGCTCGGATCACCTCCACTACAATTTATACTGCTTTACGTCTGTGTAGTTCAAGCCAAGCAACGAATCGTAATATGCTGTCATACGCTCTAGTCAGCCATTCAACATGGAGAGCTATTTACATCTAAAACCATTAAACGTGATAGCTGTTTGAGATTCAGATGGATAAATGTATGAGTTTGTCTGACTTATGCCTGATTTATGCCTGACTTGTTCACGCTTTTAGCGATGCCACACCCTTAAGCGATGAAATAACCACGTACCAGTAATAGATCGTTTGCCCTCTACCTGGGAGCCTTTTCGCTTTTCCTATATCTAAGCTATAGCAGAAAATAAACTGGAAAATTGCTAATTGTTGGAAGACTACAGGAAGTCTTATGGTTAGACAGTAAGTATAAGCCCAAAACATACATAGGTAGTTCCTCTGGATAGTTGGCTTGCAGAAACTCCACAATAACTTGATGCAGACTATAAAATACCTCACTGTTCTCTTCATCATAGCGACTCTGAACTAAACTACTCTTAACTAATTGCTCGATAATTTCCTCCGTTTGACAAATCTCTTCATTAGTAAAGGCAATTGGTTCTGTCATTGGGGTAACAGTCTGCAAGTCCAAATCATGACTCTCAGATAGCCGCAAAAAGGTTAATCCTTGGATATCTATCTCCACCTGCAACAAACTCATCCGGTAAAGTAAATCTATCGCGGCTGTACTTTGTCGAGCTAACTGTTCTCTCAGAATCGGTTCAGCCTTTTTAATAACTAACTCCGGATGCTGGCGGAGATATCCCGGTTTTCCTTTACCTATCGCCGCCAGTTGAGTGAGTAAAAAAACATGACCCTCTACCCGTTTAACTACCCATCGTAAATCAGTTTGAGTATCATTCAAGTGGCGCTGACGTAAAATTTCTACACCTGCTTCTGTCGTCACACCGGGAAGTGTTTCGATATGGACTAACTCGGAATCAGGTTCTACAGTCTGATAACGCAAATCCGCTAAGGTTGCTGGTATTTCCCGACTGGCTAAAATGATCTGCGAATTATGGTGTTGATCGGCTAAAGCATTTAGGAAATTATTGCAATCTGGGGAAATCGCCTGTCTAGCGTGAGCATGGTTCGCTGGATATAAAATGGTTTCCAGGTTATCTAGCACGAGCAAACAATGCTGTTGTGCTAATCCCTCGATGATTTGGTTAATTTTTTCATCACTATGCGGCAATTCTCCCACAGTTTCAATACCGAATCCATCCCGTAAGATAAACTCGGCGATATGATTAAATCGGGTTTCCGCTTGGACTTTAAAATACATCACCAATTCATAAGGACTTGTCGAGGCTAAAGTACGGCTTGACAAATTGACGCCGATTGTCTCTAACAATTTCACCGCCAAACTTGTTTTACCAATCCCCCCTTGTCCAACCAAGACTAATACATTGAGGCGATGATTCTGTTGGCGTAATTGAGCCGTTAATCTCCCTAGCACTTCATTTCGCCCTTGCCAAACTGGAATAGCCGGAAATCCTGCTTGTAAAACGACTCGCTTTTGTCTCGTTTCTGGTGCTTGATTTGTATAGGATTCAGAATGATTTAAATCTGTACATTCGCCCAAGTCTTCAATCTCTCGGTAATTCAAAGATAGATTGTGACAAATTTCGATAAAGTTTAAAGCATCAACAGGTTTACCATTCAGGAAATTGCAGACTGTTGATCTCGACAGATTTAATTCCGTGGCTAAGTCAATCTGACGTAAAAATCCATGTCGCCTCATGGCTTGCTTAACCTGGGAAATACACTCTGGACGCACTCTAAAACTTCTAGACATCAGCGATACTATTTCTCCCCGGTTTTCACCAATAAACGTTCTCTCGCCAAACCCATACATTTATCTTGTTCGGGAACATTATACTCCGAGTATTTGAGTGTATTTTTCCAAGCCACTCTTGCCTCTTGCTGGTTGCCTTTGGTTTCTAGAACTTGGGCTAATAAACAATAGGCATGAGGGCTATCCGCTGCCAGTGCGATCGCATTCCGTAAATCGGCTTCAGCTTCCTCCAACCGTTGTTGTTTCCAT
>CAKZMA010001037.1 GCA_937127375.1 uncultured Coleofasciculus sp.
ACCCAGCCGACATCACCATCGCCGACACAGACGCCAGTCCAGACTCAATCGCCAACACCTAAACAGACACCGACATCAACGGTAAGCGTACATCTTACTTTAGGCAATCCCACTAATGCAGGCAGCGCCCCGGATAATTACCTCATGGTCAAACCGCAGTATGCGCTTTCCTATAACCGAGACAGGGGTATTCCCAACTGGGTGAGCTGGCAGCTTAATCAGTCGTATTTGGGTGATGTTGAACGGCAAGATGATTGGAGCCCTGACCTTTCACTAAAAGAGGATTGGTACCAGGTACGACCAGGGGATTATCGTTCCTCCGGCTATGATAGAGGACATCTGACACCTTCGGCTGACCGCACTCGAACGGTGGAAGATAATTCTGCCACCTTTTTGATGACCAACATCATTCCTCAACACCCAGATAACAACCGGGAAGTGTGGCGGGAGTTGGAGGAGTACACTCGCGATTTAGTCGAAAGCGGCAAGGAACTCTATATCATTGCTGGAGGAGTGGGAACAAAAGGTGCGATCGCTAATGGCAAAGTTGTCGTTCCTCAGCAGACTTGGAAAGTGATTGCTGTGTTAGATCCTCCCGGTAGTGGTATTCAGGGAATTACAGAAAATACCCAAACCATTGCCGTAATTATGCCCAACTCGGAAGCGGTGGATAATACTGATTGGCGAGACTACTTAGTGTCTGTTGACAGGGTAGAACAAATTAGTGGCTACGACTTTTTCTCTAATGTTCCTAAGTTTGTCCAAGATGAGATTGAGCGTCGAGTTGAGGGTCAGCCTCCTACAGATCAAAGTAATTGTAGTCCTGCCTATCCCGAAGTTTGTATTCCCCCACCGCCCCCTGATTTAGACTGTTCAGATATTGAACAGAAAAACATAAAGGTACTACAGCCAGATCCCCATAAACTTGACCGCAATAAAGATGGTGTTGCCTGTCTTTAAGCAATTAAGTTTCGACTACCTTGGTGTGAAGTCCTGCTAAATCGCCCGATACCGTTCGACCAACAATGTAGATATCAATCTCAATCTCACCAATACGATAGACCTGAATGTCGTGCAGGTGGGTAAGGAGAGTTTCCACTAAATTTTGATATTGTCTGACTTCTGCTTTCTCTTGTTCATTGTGCCAATCCTGTTCTGTAGTGGCACGTCGAAAGAACTTATCAAGACTAACTACTTCCACCACACAAGAAGAAGGGTGTCCCGTTTTTTGGAGGATTATTTCGGAATTTAGATTTTCTTGGACTTTCCAATGAAAAGGTGTGAAGGGATAGCTAGACTCAGAAACACAACGTAAACCTGATGAGGCTTGCTTGAGAATGTCGGTGATGGTATTGCTCACGAGCGTTTATCGAGCAGGGAAATCACTTCAATCCTAACCCTTCAGGGGTTCTGAACTAATGCAATAACCAAAAGTTTGTCAATATCCCTCATGCTTTGCTAATCGACCAGATAACTTACAAGTGTGAACTGGCAGGTATCAAGGGTGTGTCAAAGTTGTCTATGAGCTTTAATACTAATGCCTCGTCCGATTATCTATCCAACCGCATTGAGGGCAGTCCCAATAGCGAGGTGGGTTATTTGAGTCAAAGTTATTATACCCACACCTTGGGCAGACACCCGTAAAAAAAGGATGTGTTTCATAAATATGTATCCGTTCTTCTTGAGTGAGGCGTTGCCTATATGGAATCAATTCTTCGCCATACCAATAATATCCCTCTGGGGACCATAACTCTTCTGATTGTTCGACATTAGGATCAGCTCGAAAGTCAGGGCAGGTAGAGGTGTCTACGCCCGATGGGTGAACGGCACAGACAAGATGTGGGCTTTTGGCACAGAGTAAGCAGCGATCGCAATCAGGAATCTTAGGCATAGAATCACTGAGGTTCTGATTCCAGTTTCCTTCAAGATGAGACAGAACGAAGTAAAATGTCGCAGTCCAACGAAGGAACTCTCCCTGCAACGAAGCCACCTTTCCCCGCGAACCCCCCAGAGAAAAAGAAGAGAAGCCAGAAGCTGAAAAACTACGGAAGACCCAGAAAAATATCTGACCGCAATCGATAACGAAGTAAAGATGATTCAGCAAGCCCAACAAAATCTTCAAGATTTTTCGAGTAATGGGCGATTGAAGCTGATTCAAGATAATGCTTTAAGTTATCTAAAAACCCTAAAGGACAACTACTTAGACATTGTTGCTTCGGTTTTAACATTACACAATTGTTTAAGTTCCTGTAGTGGCAGTCGGAAAGTCAGTAGTCGTTTACCTCTGCTCAACCTATCCGATGATGTGCTGGATGCTCTACGCATTGGTCAAATTGCATACACCAAGGCACAGGCTCTAAGCTGTCAATCTGGGAACTTGAAGATGTTATACAGAACTTACTTTCATCTCCTGTACTACATCAAATGCCTGACTTTGTTCTAGTTCATCTAGAATTGGTGGATTGCTGCTGGCAAACAAATGCAATTCATCCTGAGCGCGAGTCATGGCTACGTAGAGCTGCCGTCGAGCCAAAACTGATTGCTCCAAGTTAGTAGAGCAGCAATCAGAAAACTGCTCTACCCACAGAATTAAAACGACCTTGAATTCTAAGCCAAGTGATGACAGAGCTGTGAGAACTCGCACCCCAGGATTTTTGATACTGTAATCTCGCTTAGTTTGATTATTCTCAGTAACCCAGTAGGTTTTTAAGCCCAAATCATCAATTCGTTTGAGCATTTCCCGGAAATGTGTCTCATCATAGTGAGTTTTTCTGCGATAGAGAATAGCAATATCTCCTGGCGCATAACCAGACTGAGAGAGGTGTTGTATCTGTTGTACTAAGACTTCTACAGCTTGAGCTTTTGTGCTAGTTTGATGCAATAAAGGTCGCCGTCCTTGTCGCAACGCAGCAGTAGGTTCAACTACTGGGAAGGTAACGTCGTCACCTAAAATATTCTTGTTATTGGAAATAGGCTGTACCACTTTCCAAGCAGCCCTGAGAATTTGCTGTGTATTACGGTAATTGCACCTCAGCTTTTTGGAACGTCCTTGAGCCTTAATCCCAACAGACTTCCAGGTAAACTTTTGACGCTTGTAGAGACTTTGAGAACCATCAGAAACAATCATTAAGTCCCCATTCTGGGGGTCTTTCAGAGCTGCAACACAGCACAAGAACCATTGGGGGGAAAATGTGTGAGCCTCATCCACCAGTACAGAATCCCATTTTTGCCCTGAAGATCGCTGTTGTAAGATAGATAACACTCGTTCACCAAGAAACTGGTTGTATTCTTCGCCATCATTGAATTCTCGGGGATTAGGTAAGCGACCCATAAGTGAACGTGCCCAGTCGTTGAAGTGCATTACTTCAATTCGTTCTTTATATTGTGGATTTTGGTTGTCGCTGTGCAGAAGCGATCGCAAATGAGAAGCCAAAGTAATGTTGAAGCACAAAACAAGGATATGATGTTCTATAAGGCGGTTAGCCAATGCCTTTGCCCGACACAATAAAATTAGAGTCTTACCAGAGCCAGCTACTCCAGAGAATAAGCGATGACCATCTCTCATGTCTCGCGCCATTTTCTCTTGCTCAATATCCAGTCCAACGATCACTGAACTATTTGGAGGTAACTCCAGCGCATTGGGAAAGCTCTCTTTCGTCGCAGGTACTTCTTTAATAGTCATCTCTGGATGAAGTACACCCTTAATAGTGCTGATTTGATCATTTGTTAGCGTTGGTGGTTCTTTAACGGGATGCAGAGCCTCTTTGAGCACGCCAAGCTGATCATCGCTTAAGGTTAAAAAGGAGAATCTGATATTAAACATATCCTTAAAACGTTGAATCAGCTCCCGCTCCCCGAATTCCATCCACCTCAATAACTCATCTCTATAAGCAACTTGTGGTTTTTCTAAAAGCGTATAAATATTCTCATTACGAGCTTGAGCTTCAGTTATATTGGACATGACTGCCCCTACACCAACCGGAAAAGCTAACTTGCCTTTGTAATTGCCATCAGGGTGATTGAGAATTGAATAAGCCTTAAGTTTATCTATTACTGATACTAGATAGTTACGACCTTGGCGCAAAGGAGATTGCTCACTTTCAATTCGTTCAGTGTTACCTCGATTGCGCCTGCTGATCTCGAAAAAGTTGTTATTAGCTCTGACAATCTGCCCAGACGACCAACCTTTAACTTCAATAATCAGTAGCCCGAAAGTTGACCCTAATATAACGAAGTCTGGACACAGCTTGTTTACTATTGGCTCGTACCAGACTAGAAAATCATCAGGTAATTGCTCTCGCAGTATACTGTAGAGTGTTTTCTCTCCTTGGCTAGCTTTACTGGGAATCGTATCAGGAATCATCAATGCCATGACTAATTAACCTCTTCAATAACTTGAAATTCTAAAATTTTCTCTAATAAAATAATTCACAGAAAAAGTAATTGTATTTATTATCATTGAATAATTTACGCCTCCTTCTCCTGCTGCTCTTTGGTAATTGTCTCCCCCAGCTTTTCCCGTAAAAACTCAGCTTGAGCCGCCGCGATCGCGAAGCGTTTCCGATAGGACGTATCGCACCCACTAAACCCAGCCAATCACATCTC
>CAKZMA010001038.1 GCA_937127375.1 uncultured Coleofasciculus sp.
CCTTGCTCTAATCCTTGCTCTAATCCTCGCTCTAATCCTTGCTCTAATCCTCGTTCTAATCCTTTAGCTAATCCATCCTGCTCTGCCTTAATAATAAATCCCCGTTGGTCTTCGAGAAACATTTCTTGTTTACGCAATTTTTCCAATTCCTCTACACTTAAATTCGCTTGATTCGCGATATTCATCGCTTTATCTAGTGCCGGAAGTTGACTAAATGTGGGTGGAATGACTTCCAAGCTGGGAGCTTCTTTAATAAAGTAAATCCATTTATCCGTTAAACTGTCTAATTCATCCAGGGTTTTCGTGAATTTGGGTAATTCCACAAATATTAACTCGATTTCCGGATCAGGATAATCAAACAACTCCTGGGTTTCCTTTAAACCAAAGCGGGTCAGGAACCGTTGCGTTTGGTTAAACATGAGAAAATCGGTAATCGTTAAGGCAATGGCGGGTTTAAGGTAAGAGTATCCTTCTCCATATTTGAGTTGATTCGCATAAGTTTTGGTCAGGTTATAAATGACGCGCTTTTCAAAGGATGCCACGTTGAGTACCTGCATTTCGATTAATACGGTTGAGCCATTATCGAGTAAGGCTTTGACATCTAGATAGCTATCTTTTAGATTAACGACATCTCCGGGATTATAAGGATCAAGTATTTCTAAATCCTGAATCACAGAATTGGCATCATAAATTAAGGCGTTTAAAAAGCTAATCAAGATATCTTTGCTGTCGTTTGATCCAAATATTTTCTTGAAGGCAAAGTCGGTTTTAGGGCTAATAAATCTCAGCGTCATAATTATTCAACCATTTAATCTAAGTAAAAATGATTATATCGTTTCCGTGGTACCCAACTGTAACTAAGCTGTCACGCATTTAAGTTGGGAATGGGTAGCGAGCAAGATGCAAAGCCTGCGGCATGGCTTCGCTAAACGCACTACAAGGATTTCGTCATTATTGATACTAAGGTTTAAATGCAAAACAACTTAAATGATCGGACATAAATAAACGGTACTGCATCAAGATGCGAAAAGTTCTTGTTACTTTTACGCCCAGGGAATTTAAGCGTTTATGGCGCTAAAGCGCAACTACGAACTTCAAACTACAAAGTTTTCCCTTAGCTGAACATTCCCTAATTTCAATTCAACAGTAAACCCTTTTCCTAATGAAATTGTGAAGCCTACCTGACTGTAATAATCCCCTGACTGTGCTGTCGTTTTTCGCCAAATTTGCCCCAATTCATCCAATACGATTAACTCTAAACTTTCCGGTAATGTATCCTCTAACTCTGTCGAATACACCTGCAAAATAATATCAATCTGTTGCTCTGAATTCCGCTTCACTCCCACCAATAACTCCACCGCTTGTCCAGCTAATTCTATGGTTTTATGTTGGGCAAATGCGGCTTGCGGATGGCTGGGTTCTAGTTCTCCTAAACTTAAAGCAATTTGCCAAGAGGTTTCCTCATGGTGACAAGTTTGCAATCCTTTAACTAATGCCTGAATAATTGCTGGATGAGGATTTCCGGTTTCCCCTAATTCCAAAGCAGCTTGAAAACTTACCTGTTTATCGGGATTATCTAGTAATTCCATATAGCGGCGAATCACCCCTGATCTCGACCCGCCCCGCACCCCTTCTAATTCCTGACGCCAACTGGATGTATCATTCATTTCTTGGGCGAAAAATGTTCCAATCAGTGTTGCTTCTGCTTCCCATTTATCCAGTACATTTTGCTGAAACCATTGCCGTAATTGCACACCGATTGAGACAGGGGCGGTGGGTTGATACTTAGAGACGGCATAAACATCCTGTACCGGAACACCCAGCAATTTTTCTAACTCCCCCGATAAAAATAAGGTCATAATCTGGTCAAAGTTGGCATAGGTTCCCTCAAGGATAAGTTCAGTCTGGGATTCGTTAGGATTAGAATTATTGTTAGGAGTCATAAGGTTCTCGTTTAATTAATTCAGCTAAACTTGGAATTTGTCTAAGTTTATTCAATATGGCATCTATATCCTGATTCCCTGATATAACCAGACGAATCTCTAGTGGTTCCTCGCGAATAGACGATATTACCCCTTTGCGGTATTTGGATTGATTCTTCTCTGTCGCTAAATCCAGATAGACTCTAACTTGCGCCCAATCTTTAATTGGCTTATTTGTCAAGCGTTTGACATATTTATATAAGGTTTTAGAAAGAGCGGGTCTAACGGTACTTTTGTAACTAATATTAAATCGTTCAGCGATTTGTTCTGAACTGACGCCTTGTAGCAAAAGACAGAACCAACAAACTTCCTTGGGTGTGAGGGGTTGGGGTTGAATCTTTAGCTGCTGAATATCTGCATCGCTAATCTCTCCATCCCCTATATACTCTTGCACCCCTTTTGCCCATGCCATATCGTTTAATAGCTGTTGCAAATGCCATTGTTCCTCCACAACTGGACATTCACGGCAATGGTGTTGATTGTTAGACGCAGGGCAACGCTTCGTTAAATCGGGCATCTTTTACCATACAACATCTAGGGTCATTTGTGCTAACCAACATGGGTTGGTGAATGTTCGGACAAATACCAACAACGATGGGTTAGAGAAATGGGAATCAATAGAGTCCAATGGACATAGACAAGTTCAGTGTACTCCTTCCCCATGAAACTTAAACGTCTACCCATTGTACTCAGTAGTGTCAGCCTAATAAGTTGCACGGCTGTTTCCCAACCGCCAACCCCACCACCGCCCCAAGCTGGCGTCTGTCGCACTATCCACGGTGGAAGTGAACTCTCTCTCAACCGCCCCCTGCAAACTATCCGGGTTCCGGTGAGTCGGGAGAGTGCAACCGAAGGATTTACCACGCTAATTCTACCTACCTCGGCGGAGAAAATGAGCATTCAGCTACTGATAGGAGACAACAGGGGATGGTCAATTCTGCCCAAAAATCAAGTCGTTGTTTGGCAAAATGCTAACACGCTGGACTTTTCCCCCAACCTAAGAATTATAAAAGGCGATCGCAAACTTTTGGTGCTGAATCTTCCGGTTAATCATTTCACCCTAACTGTGCAACCTGTTGTCAATCCTAAAACTCAGGTGGCGGGAACAACTCAAGTTTATCCTGTCACTCTCTCCGCCACAGGGATTACTTCCCCGTTTCAATTTTTAGAGAATTCATTCACCCCCGGCAAATCCTTCCCCGCCTCTGTGAACTCAATTCTCAATCGCACTCAACCGGGTGATTTATTAATCCCCAATCGCTTTGCCCGTGAACTGACTCTCTCAGACATTACGGGCGCTGAACTCAACCTTTGTCCTCGTTCTCACTAATGGAGTGAATCATGACTTCAACTCACGACTCTGCTGACAAAAATTCCACGGTTTTACCTGAACAAGAAACAAAACCACCCTTGATTGACAACTCAAACCAACGACTGAAAGCAATCCTAACCTGGATAGGATTTGGTGGGATTTGGAGTTTCTGGAGTATCTCGGCTTTGGGAACGTTTTTCGCTTTACAAGTTCTCTTGGACATTGCTGGTGGTGGCGTTATTGGTAAATACAAACTCGATATTTTTGGCTTCAAAGTCCCCACAAAAACTCTCGTTTCGACTATTTTTGCAGGTGCGATTGAAGTGGGCGGTCTGGGGGCGAGTTGGTTTAGCCGGAAGCCAAAATCAGACGAATTAGACTGACGCTTAAAACCCAAATAGTCTTGTCCGGTGTTGGGTTTCGACTTCGCTCAACCCAACCTACAATTCCTTGAATTCAATCACAGTTTCGCTTAACTAAGTCTCATGCAACATTTAAGCTTACCGAAAATAACCCCTCCTTTAGTCGTTCACATTGGCATCGTTATTACCCAGTTTTTCCTATTCTCCGCCGCCTTATCTGTTGTTTTATTAGATCAATCTCGAACCACGAATTTTAATACCTGGGCAACGGAGGAAAATCTGGCTGAAGTGAATACCAAATCACCGATTTCTTCTCCCTCAGATCCCCAATCTGCTGGTCTAATTTACAGTTTAGCCTTAACCGCAGCGATTTGCAGTTCTTGGGTGATTCCAGAGGTAGCTTTAGCGATGAGCGATCGCGTGACTTCTTTGCACTCTACTCCTAACCAGGATACCTCTGGAACATCTCCCGATCAACTGATTCCCGAAGACAGTAACACCGAGACTCAAGATGAACCCAACAGCACTCAGTATATCAACATGAAAATGCTCAGATTTATTCAACAATTTAGGCAAGTTTTGGGACAGCAGATGCTGGAAGACAGCATTAATCGCCAGCAAAGGTTTATCCATCAAACAATTGATACACTCAATGCCCAAAATGAGCAGTTAAATCAAGACTTGGAACGGGCAAAGACGTTACCACTAGAGATTGTCGATCAGGTTCTCCAATGGGAAGCGGTGCAATATATTCCCAATCTGGATGACTATATTGAGCAAGAAATACTCAAGCGCAACAAGCAGGACTGAATTACAAATTTTTGTGCTATTCAATTGGGCGCACATCAGTTAAACTGTTCGGCATTTAAACCTTAATATCAATAATAACGAAATCCTTGCCGTAGTGCGAGCATCTTGCTCGCTACATTGAGCATCTTGCTCGCTAC
>CAKZMA010001039.1 GCA_937127375.1 uncultured Coleofasciculus sp.
CCATCTAGAGCTGGGGGAGATGAGGGAGATGAGGGAGCTGGGGGAGCTGGGGGAGATGGGGAAGTTGGGGAAGTTGGGAGTTAACTCAAAACTATACCTTACCCTGTTCCCTGTTCTCTGTTCCCTGACAAATGACGAAGGACAAATGACGAAGGACAAATGACGAAGGACAAATGACTCAAACCCTCTGGATTGCCCGACACGGAAATCGCCTCGACTTTGTTAACCCTGACTGGTTTAACACAGCAGAACGTCCTTATGATCCCCCGTTATCAGACGATGGCGTTGGTCAAGCGCGGGAGTTAGGTCAACGATTACGCGGGGAGAGGATTAAGCATATTTTCGCCTCACCGTTTTTGCGAACGGTACAAACAGCGAACCAAATTGCTCAGATTTTGGACTTACCCATTAAGATGGAGGCGGGTTTGAGTGAATGGCTGAATCCGGAATGGATGAGAACAGAGCCAGAACGACTGTCTGTTGAAGAATTACAACAGCGTTTTCCCCGTATTGATTCGGGTTATACCTCCCGCGTCATCCCTCAGTATCCAGAAACAAATGAGAAAGTGCTAGAACGCACCGCTCAAACAGCTCGCCTGCTGACCACAGAATTCGGAGACGATATCTTATTAGTGGGTCATGGTGCTTCAGTCGTCGGTGCAACCTGGGGATTAATTCCAGGTCAACCCGAAGTGAACGCCGCTTTATGCTGTTTGGTCAAACTCGTGCGTCATCAGGAAAAATGGGTGATGGAACTCAACGGGGATACCTCTCACCTCAGTCAAACTGAGAAGGTAATTCGATTTCACTAACGTTAAGATTTTATGACATTAATACTGGCAGGAGATATCGGCGGGACGAAAACGATTTTGCGACTGGTGGAGGATTCAGACTCGGAATCGTTATCGGTTCTCCATGAAGCCCGTTATCATAGCCGTGATTTCCCTGACTTAGTACCGATTGTCCAGACATTTGTATCGGAAGCGGGACAAAAGCTACAACGGAAACTGAGCATTGACAAAGCCTGTTTTGCGATCGCAGGTCCTGTGGTCAACGATACCTCTAACTTGACCAATTTAGCCTGGGTGTTGGACGCTAGACGGTTAGAGGAAGAACTCGCGATCGCTAAAATCACTCTGCTCAATGATTTTGCGGCGGTTGGCTACGGGATTCTCGGTTTAGAAGCGGATGATTTATGTACGCTACAACAGGTTACGCCCCAATCGGATGCGCCAATTGCGGTCATTGGTGCAGGTACAGGGTTAGGACAAGGATTTCTGATTCAGAACCAGGACAGGTATCAGGTTTTCGCGTCCGAAGGCGGACATGCGGATTTTGCCCCCCGCACTGAACTGGAGTTCCAACTTTTACAATATTTACGCGAGAAGTACGATATTCAGCGCATTTCCGCCGAACGAGTGGGTTCCGGTCAAGGAATTGTCGCCGTTTACCAGTTTTTGCGCGATCGCGAATTTGCCCACGAATCTCCAGATATTGCCCAAGTTGTTAGAACCTGGGAACGGGAAATGGGACGCAGTGAGAAAAGCGTTGATCCGGCGGCGGAGATTTCTAAAGCAGCACTGCAAAAGAGTGACTATCTCAGTGAACAGACCTTAAAAATGTTTGTGGAAGCCTATGGTGCCGAAGCCGGGAATCTAGCACTCAAACTCTTACCCTACGGGGGGTTATATATTGCTGGCGGGATTGCGGCTAAGATTTTGCCCTTGATGCAGGATGGTAGTTTCTTGCGAACCTTCACGGAAAAAGGTCGGGTTAGTCCCCTGCTGGAAAAGGTTCCGGTTCATATTGTGATGAATCCCCAGGTTGGGCTAATTGGTGCAGCAATATGCGCCTCTCGATTGTAAGTTGCTCAAAACGTTTTCGGTTGGGGAGCATGTCACCTTTTTAGGTTGGGTTCTTGGAATAATAGAGTTAAACTATTGTCAATTCCTTGACTCAGGTTAAAATCTAGGTCTGATCATCAAACAAGCTGTTATTCCAGAAAACAGACGTTTGATGATTAGTGTTTCACCTGAGAAAACAGGATAAATTGTACTTACAGTAGGCTTTAGGATAGCGACAGAAATAATCATGAATCAGCGCGGTGTAACGATATGGTTCACGGGTCTAAGTGGTGCGGGTAAAACCACCATTACCCAAGCATTAGCCAAAACCTTGCAAGACAAGGAGTGTAAGCTAGAAGTTTTAGACGGCGACATTGTTCGTCAGAATCTCACCAAAGGCTTGGGCTTTAGCAAAGAAGACCGCGACGAGAATATCCGTCGCATTGGTTTTGTGTCTCACCTACTAACCCGTAATGGTGTAATCGTTTTGGTATCGGCTATCTCGCCCTACCGGACAATTCGAGAAGAGGTACGCCAAAAAGTTGGTGATTTTCTAGAAGTTTATGTTAATGCTCCCCTGGCAACCTGTGAAGAACGAGATGTCAAGGGATTATATAAACGCGCCCGCGCTGGAGAAATTCTTGGGTTTACCGGAATTGATGATCCTTACGAACCGCCACTCAACCCAGAAGTGGAATGCCGCACTGATCAGGAGGAGTTATCTGATAGTGTAGCCAAAGTTTTGCAAAAGCTGGAAGAATTGGGTTATTTGCCAAAGCAGCTTGCAACTGAAGGCGCTTAAAGACTCGTTCAAGAAGGTAGACAGCAGACGGCTACTTGTTTAGGGTTTTATTTAGGGGCTGCTGAATAAGTGTTGTGGTGGGGAGAGGGAACAGGCAACAGGCAACAGG